>JAADCS010000031.1 GCA_013154295.1 Thermotogae bacterium | reverse complement strand
CTTAATCTACCTTGTGGAATTTGAACTGGTAGGCGTGTATAAGAAAACCGTAGAGCCAGACAGTTCTTAATCTACCTTGTGGAATTTGAACCGCGACTTAGCGTCGCGCGGGTCGGAGGCGCTGGCCGTTCTTAATCTACCTTGTGGAATTTGAACCCAAGCTATTATGTAATCCTCTATGGCCCCTTTTATTGTTCTTAATCTACCTTGTGGAATTTGAACCCGCAAAGGCCAGGAGCTGCTCCCCGAGGGAGTCCCCTGTTCTTAATCTACCTTGTGGAATTTGAACTGAGGCGGGGATCATACGTCGCGACCGCACGCGTACCGTTCTTAATCTACCTTGTGGAATTTGAACCACGCTCGCGAGAGTGAGCGAGCGTCTCCTCGGCCCACGTTCTTAATCTACCTTGTGGAATTTGAACACGGCTCAAACTGCCCCGCATCGGAGATGGTGCCATTGTTCTTAATCTACCTTGTGGAATTTGAACTTTTTGAAATACCCTCTCCGGGGGGTAGGCAGGAGAGTTCTTAATCTACCTTGTGGAATTTGAACACTCTCTGGATGGTGTTGTGCAAGGTGCGAGATGTGTTCTTAATCTACCTTGTGGAATTTGAACACGTTGGCGGCTATACGACTTAGGGCCTCCACCATCTGTTCTTAATCTACCTTGTGGAATTTGAACTTAGGGGGCTGGAACGTGGTAAGAGAATTAAGCCACGTTCTTAATCTACCTTGTGGAATTTGAACCTTCACTGCGTACTCTCCCCTTCTGCCCCTAAACCGGTTCTTAATCTACCTTGTGGAATTTGAACACCGCAACCTGAGTTGGGCAGTGGCGCGTTGGGGTCGGTTCTTAATCTACCTTGTGGAATTTGAACCGACATGGATAGTTGGGCCAGAGGTGGAGGTGGAGGTGTTCTTAATCTACCTTGTGGAATTTGAACCTTCACACGCCGCCCGTGTGGGCCGTGCGTCTTCGCCTTGTTTTTAATCTACCTTGTGGAATTTGAACACGTTATAGAGCCGGTATCCACCTGCCTGATATGGAAAGTTCCTAATCTACCTTGTGGAATTTGAACTTTGGCCACTGTTCCGAGCCCCTTCCAATCTACCTTCTACAATTACTGAAAACAAAACGCTTCGGGTGTAGAATAATCTCATGTTAGCCATTCAGAGCTGGGAGGTTAAAGGGGGAAAGGGTAAAGTTAAACCCTCGCCAGAGGTTAATGCTCTCTTGCAGCATAAGAAACTTCTTTACAGTGCGTTTTTAAGTCTAGCCAAAGCATTTTTAAAAGAGCCCACAGGACGATGGCTTAGGAAAAACGTGGAAGCCCTAATAAGTCTAAAGGTCGCTTATACCTATCTGCTTTCGGCTCTTGAGAAGGAAGGGGAGAGGATAGGACCGTGGGAAGAATCGGAGGATGATTTAATTAGGCGGGTGAGAGATTTGGATAGGTTTCTTTCCAACAGTCACCTCCTCGACTATATAGCAAGCACCGAGTTTGGTGAGGACTTCTGGAAAGACCTGATGGAAACCACAGCCATAGTAAGTTTTTTGGTCAATGTAATCCTATCCATCCGCCAAGGTAAGATAAAAGGAACACGTAAAGCATATCAAAAAACCCGTGGCCTGTTAAGGAGGTATCTTGGTAGGTTGGAAGATTTATTATGGGACGTGTGGGCTTTGAAAGAGATGGAAGAGGAGGAGGACGAGGAGGTTGATATAGAAAACATCAAGAGGGAAATGGACAGACTTATCCATGAACTTGAAAGCGAGTAGGAGCTTCCAAAAATCGCTTAGAAGCCTGCCCAAGGAAGTACTAAAACGCCTAAGAGAAATTATCACCCTGATGGAAGAAGTGGAGGATATGCAGGAGCTAGCCGTACGCTTCGGTCCCAACAACGTAAAACTTCTTAAAAGTGGGAAAGGGGAATACTACCGAATAAAATTAGGCTATCGTTGGAGGCTTGGCGTGGAGGTTAAGGGTTCAGTCGTTATCCTCCGGAAGATAGGGAGCAGAGAAAATTTCTACAGGGATTTCCCTTAAACGGCTACTCATTCCCAAAGCCAACTTGTTAAAAGAAAGGGGGGGAGCTCCCCCCGATCTTAAACCTTTAGAGATAAGATGAGAATAGCCATCGCCATGATGACTATTCCCAGCGATAGGATGAGAGATCGCATATTTACCTCCTTTTCATAGTTCCTGTTTAACGCGGTTGATTCGGGAACACGTAGGTGTCCCCGTGTCCCCTACGAACCTCGTACGATTTTTGAACTGCTTTCCACAGAAGGGGCGGCTAATCTACCTATGAGGGATTGAAACGCCTATAAATCCCCCTGGTGGAATTTGAACATAGGACCAAAGAGGTCTATATCTATCGTAGCGGACGGTCCTTAATCTACCTTGTGGAATTTGAACATGCGGACGAGGTCGTTTATCAGGTTTCCCAACTTGGTTCTTAATCTACCTTGTAGAATTTAACCCCAAACTATATTGGTAATGTTGTCACGATTTGATTTTACTCTCGTTCTCCATCTACCTTATGGAATTTGAACGCACGTGTAGAGCGGGGCTAATGAGGGTATCGGCCACGTTCTTAATCTACCTCGTGGAATTTAAACCGAAGAAGGCAGTCTTCAGAAGCATGAAGGTCAGCTCGTTCTTAATCTACCTTGTGGAATTTGAACTCATAGAGGAGGACGGACAAGCCGTAGAGAGGGAGGTTTTTAATCTACCTTGTGGAGTTTGGACTTGAGAAAAATGTAGTAAGGGTGCAAATCACTTATAAACCCAAACGTAAAATTTTAGGAAACGGAAAGAGTATTACCTTCTTAATCTCTCTTGCAACTCTTCAAGACTCATAAGAACCCTGCGGGGGCGCGATTTACCCTCGGTTTTGGAAATAAATCCCAGACGTTCTAACTGATCAACAATCTTAGCAGCCCTTGGATAACCTATTCCCAACCTCCGTTGAAGCAAACTCGTAGATGCGTAACCCTCTTGCACAAAAACCTCCGCTGCCTTCACTATCAACGGATCCAATTTCCCAAACGGTACTCCTCCCTCCTCTCCTTTCTCTTCATATCTATGGGGATAGTACGTCTTCAACGTATCTATCAGATTCTCCTTGGAACACACCGAGGTTTTCAGAACTTGAGAACACACATTAGAAAGTCTCTCAAGTCTCTTATCATGTGCCACTTCATCGTCCCTGAAAAGCGCCGTCAAAACACCTTCATCAGCTGCCAGTTTTACAAATTCCTCGGTCTTTATATAGGGTGTTTTCCACATCTTGGATAGGCGGTACGCTATCCATGCAAACACGCCCGACCTCACCTCTTCTGGGGAAGTATAATAACCATGGACCCTTAGAGGGGTGTGACGATCGGCAGGCAATACCAGCATGTCGCCTTTCCCAAGGAGTCTCTCAGCCCCATCCCTATCCAGTATGGTGCGAGAGTCAAATCGTGAGGCTACCCTTAAGGCTATACGGCTAGGAAAGTTGGCTTTTATTACAGGCTTTATCACATCCACTGAAGGTCTCTGGGTAGCTACAACCATGTGTATTCCCACGGCCCTAGCAAGTTGAGCCACTCTTTGAATGGCCTCTATAGTATCCTTGGGAGAAAGCATCATCAGATCGGCTAACTCATCTATAACCACCACCAGATAGGGAAGCGTATCCAGGCCGGATTTAGGAGCTTTGCGGTTATAAGCCTCTATATTCCTGGCTCCAACGGACGAAAGAAGGGCATACCTTTCTCCCATGAGTTGAACGACTAAGTTTAAAGATTGAACAGCCTGTGAAACGGTTTTCGCCACCGGTAGGATCAAATGGGGGATGCCTTCGAAAGATGAAAGTTCTACCATCTTAGGGTCTATAAGAACTAAACGCAAGGTTTCGGGAGTGTTTTTCTTTATAAGGGATAGAACCATGGTTGTAAGTAGTACACTCTTACCGGATCCTGTGGCTCCACCTATAAGAACATGCGGTGCTTTCTGAAGGTTAAAAATGAAGGGTCTACCAAAAACATCAACACCTATAGGAATATCTAAAGGTCCTCCTCTTTTTAGGTATCGTTGGGCATCCTTGAATGTGAAAATCTTTCTTCTGTCGTTAGGAACCTCTATTCCGATGTTACCGTTGGGTAAAGGTACCACCACCCGGACAGGCTTTTTCAAGGAAATGTAAAGATCATCCTCTCTACTCGCTACTGAGCTGGCCTTCACGCCAGGAGCCGGAACGAACTCATAGAGTGTCAAAACAGGCCCTTTTGTGACCCTTACTATCTCCCCTTTGATACCAAACTCCATTAGCTTGGAGAGTATGGCACGTTTGGTGCGCTCAACCTCCTCGTCTTCCAAATCTCCCCCGGCACTACCGCTCTCATTATCGTGAGCGCCATCCTGTACCTCTTCAGAACCGTCAAATGGAACCTGTTCCGTTTCCCCATTCACCTTCGCCTCCTCCGTAGTCTCCTTCATGCCTTCCGTAACAACCGTGTGGGAATGGGGGGAAGATTCAGATTCAATTTCATACGTTTCCTCTACATCCTCTGTGCTAACCGTGGGGGGCCTCAAAACAGGCTCCGATGGGGGGGAGTTGCCTCCTGTGAAATCACTGGACCGCTCTAAAGAGACTTTATCCGCATCCTTTTGGGGTGATCTTGAGAATTCTATCCTTTCTTGATGTTTAGCTACCCTATGGTGTTCAAGAAGTCTCTTCAGTATATCCGTGTTGAACAGTAAGGGAACTAAAGATAGAGCAACAGAGAGGAAGCCCAAAAGAGGTTCCGAGGACAAAATGAGCTTTAAGCCGAATAACAGTAGGAAAGGGGAAATCCAGTAGTACTCTGGAATGGGTTTAAATGGAACCAGAAGAAGCCACAGAGCCGGAATTAAAAGCGTTAAGCCAAACACGGATCTCATAGGGGCAAAGAAGGGAGAGAGGAGGTAGGATAGGACGGCCAAAGCAACAGCCAGCGGAACTACCAGACGGTAGCCCTTCTTTCTACCCGATAGTAAGGTTAAAACGTACAATCCGCTCCATAAAACCAGTCCAAGAACCAGCTTTATTAACTCCAAGGTCGTATTGTACGGTGGTCATGGTTCATCACTACGGGTGTTCATCTCAACTTTAAAATTGGCAACCATGGAAACGACGGGAGCGGCCAAAAAACGGTTTGCCAAAGAGTTAAAAAAGGTTCTTATAGTTGGTAGAACTAACGTGGGAAAATCAACTCTGTTCAACCGTATAGTTGGAAAGCCTTTATCAATAACGTCGGATGTTCCTGGTACCACGCGGGACGTGATATACAAACCCGCAGAATGGGGAGGCAGGATGTTCCTCCTGGCTGATAGCGGTGGAGCTGGGGCAGGTGATAAACTCGCTAATTACGTATGGGATCGGGTTCGCAAAGCCATCAAGGAGGCCGATCTGATACTTCTGATGGTGGATGTCAAAAGTGGCATCCTACCCCTGGATGAGGAGTTGGCCCGTATGATAAAAAAGGCAGGGAAAAAGGCCTATGTAGTCGTTAACAAGATAGACGCTACGAGTAAGGCGGTGGCTACGCCAGAGGAGTTCTTTCGCTTGGGGTTTGAGGATATATTTCCTATATCGGCAGCTCACGGCTGGGGAGTGGGTGATCTTTTAGATGCCATAGTTGAGGATATACCACCTGAATCCATCAAGAGGTTTAAAAAGGACAAGGTCAGGGTGGCCATCTTAGGGCGTCCCAACGCTGGAAAATCTTCCATACTAAACTATTTTGCAGGAAAACCTATAGCTATAGTCTCGCCGACAGCCGGTACGACCAGGGACGCTGTAGATGTAGAGTTGGATGATATGATCGTGGTGGATACGGCTGGAATAACACGACGTTTCAAGGATGATCTCTCCTACTACTCCTACGTACGTTCTAAACGCTCCTTAAGATACGCCGAGGTAGGTTTAGTGGTGATAGATGCGGAGGTGGGTGTTCACCATCTGGATAAAAAGATCGTCTCCATGGTGATAAACGAAGGAAGGGGCCTGGTCATAGCCATGAACAAGATAGATGTGCTAAACAAAAAAGAGAAACGCGCATTCTTTGCTCACGTGGAGGAGGAGCTAAAATCCGTCTGGTGGGCACCGAAGGTCCCGGTGTCGGCACTAACGGGAGAGGGAATGGATTATTTGAGGAGTGTTCTTAAAGGGGCGCGGAGCGGGATCTTCAAGCGAATATCCAAACGGGATGCCCGCCGTTTGATGGAGGAACTTGCGAGTCGGAATCTTCCCCCAACTAAGATCTACGATTTTTATCAAATACGTAACCTTCCTCCTACGTTCTTAATAAAAGCCAAAGCCAAACTGCCCGATTTTTATCTGCGTTATATTGAAAATGCGCTACGCGAGAGATGGGGATTCTTCGCGGCACCCATACGTTTTATAACCGAAGCACCGTACTAAAACACTTTAACTTTCAACCATCTCCCGTAGCACTTCGGGGAACATATCCACAAGCTGACAAGAAGACTTAAATGCCACCAAAATTGCCCACGCAACCTTATGATGTTCATTCGGTTAACCTGCCCTCTTTCGCTGTATAAACGTCCTTTTAGCATACAACCCCCTTTCAAAGGGGTATGAGATCCTCTGAAGGATTAAAGGATGATCTTTCATCCTAATGGCTCGAAAGATCATTCGGTGGTTTCACTGTGAGGGTATTTAGCCTCCAAGTGAAACCAGTTTAGGTACAGTCATTTTTTATTTCTCCACAAGAAACGAGGTAATAAAGTGTGGGATGGTGAGCTTTTCCAATGCTAAAAAAGTGCTATCCTTTTATTCTCCAAGTTCCTGTAGTGCCTGATGGAGAATCAAATGCCCACCAATCGGTACTTTTATGAAGTAAAATAGTATTAAATGCGGTATATGATTTAAAATGCTCAATTTTGGTAAATTCTATCTTCAGATACGATCCCTATGAACGGACACATCTATCCTGTACTGCCCACTTAGGGAGACTGCTCCAGTGAAACGGTACCACCATCTTCCACCTCTCACAACAACGATAGGATTTCAACCGTCACATCGCCCATCCTCAACGTTTTACGTTCAGTTTTGGGAAATACCAAGATGGCTTTCCGTGTTTTTGCATACACGGCATAGGTGAAGGCTTGGTATATATCGCAACGGGTGGGTTTCTCTTTGTATTTGGCATCCAATGGAACCCCGGAGGGCAATAAAAAATCCGGTTTGAGATCCACGGACAGCTTCACTCTCTTTCCACCGAACAACTTACCCACATATTCCTCAAACAGATAAGAGGTATTGAGCAAAAAACCCGAACTTTCTCCACTTCCAAACATACCCAATTCCAACAGGTAGGCCAGTTTCCAAACTTCCTCCCTCGGCTCCTCTAAAAACTTCATACGTATGGCTCCCGGTGGAGGTTTTTCATAACGTGGTACATCGTACCCTAACCGCCGGAGAAGGTACCATAGCCACAGAGATTCTCTGGCTACCCCTATCTCCTCACCGCTGGCCGGCAGTTCTGTCGGATGGAGAGGATCATATCTGTGGGGTAACAGCTTACCTCTTCCCTCATAGTTGAGATACTCACGATAACCTATCCTCTCTCGCACGTATGAAAGAACCAACTGACGAAAACGCTCCTTCAAAGATTCCTCAACCCCCTCAAATCCACCTCTTCCAACATGGACCGAAACCGTCCCCAAGATCATCCTATGAATCAGATCCCAGCCCCATCGGGGTTCTATAATCAAGTCATGTACCTTTCCAGCACCTCTGACCTGATATTGCGTACCCACCTTGCGAAAAGCCCACCTAAGCGGATGTGGAATCTCCCAGTTGATATGGACATATCCGTACTCTTTAACCCTCGGCACGATCCGAGTTTAAAGGAGAACGTTTTATAGGTCGCAAAAAGGAGAGAGCCACCCCGGTTATAAGGGACTGGAGCGAGAGGATCACCCAGGCTCTCCGGCCCAGATGTTCTAGGAAGAAGCCTCCCCAAGCCGGGCCAAAGGTATAACCCAGACCCTGAAACGTACTCCAAAAACCCATGTAAGCCCCCATCCTACCGGTTGGCGCTCTGTCCGATGCCGAGGCTATAACCACAGGAACCACTATCATCTCCGATAGCGTCATAAACACGACGGCCAAAACCAGATGGGAATACCCAGAGGCCACGAAGGTTATGAGAAAGGCTAAAGCCCATCCCATACCCCCAAGGAGAGTAGAAAGCACATAACCTATCCGTTTAGCCAAGGCCGAAAAGGGAATTTGAAAAAGAAGGATCAAGGTACCGTTTAACGTGAAGAGATATGCTATACTTCTCTTTTCAATCCCCAGGAAACTGTGGGCGAATATGCTGAAGTTATTTATAAGTTGCGAGGAAAGTATAAAAACCGACATTGATACCACAGAAAAAAGGAAAAAACGAAGATCGGGCAAGGTGAATACGATCTTACGTACCAAACCGGCCCCATTTTCAACCTCCCGCAGTTTAAACGACAGCGTAGCCGCTACGAACACTAAGACCGATGACACTAAAAACAGCACGGCATACCCGTAGTTTAGCATGAGGGAGGCCACAAACGAACCGAGAGCGAATCCACCGTTTATGGCTAGCCTTATGAGACCGAAACCCATAACCCGATTGTTAGGACCGCTGGCCTCGGCCACGTAGGAGTCGGCTATGGGTATGAAGGAAGCGAAACCCACAACGATAAGAAAAAGCAGAATAAAGAGACCCAGTAGCGAAGCATCGCCAAGCAAAAACAGGAAAGTTAAAAAGAGAATAAGAGAGCGAAAGTAAAGCAGAAACCTTATGAGCCTCACCCTCCCGAACCTATCGGAGAGGGCTCCGGCGAAGGGCCTTACTAAAGTACCGAAGAAACCTACGGAAGTCATAAATAGGCCAACTCCAAAGGGAGAGAGGCCGCGATCGGTCAGATAGAGGGGTATGAAGGGCCACGCCACCGAGAAGGAGAGAGCCAGGATAAACCTTATACTTGCCAGCAGATATACACTCGCAGGCATTAAAGCGTGAATTCTACTCCCGAAACCTCAAAGCACACTTGTATATACTTTGAGATGGCCATCTATGAACCTCTGGACATCCGAAAAGGATCTCGCATGTTTCATGAGTTTCCTGGGAGGTATAGGATTCTTGAGAGCCTTCTCTATACCCATCCGAACCGACTCTGAATTTAAACCCACCCGGTAACATAGATCATCGGGAGCCGCCTCCTCCGGTATCTCCGACGAGACCACGACGGTCGTACCGCAAGCCATGGCCTCCACCACGACTATGCCGAAGGTTTCGCTC
>JAADCS010000132.1 GCA_013154295.1 Thermotogae bacterium | reverse complement strand
TGCGCCGGGAGTACGAGGACTTCCAGAGCGTCTGGAACCGGATCGTAAGCCGCATATACCAGAGCGGCCAAGGTGGAGGTGGAGAGGGTCCCGAAATTGAAGGATAGATTTTAACGTAACCCGGTGACCATCAAACCTACCGTTCCACCCAAGGCGGTCCAAAGGAAGTCTGCCAATTCGGGATTACCTTTGTGGGTTATTTTATCCCTAAGCTCTTTGCTACCACCCAAAATCAAGACACCGGTGAAGGACACGTAAGGTTTTTTGGTGGCAGCGTAAAAGAGAGTGTAAGAAAAAAGACCCACCCCCGCGTGCTGGAGTTTGTCGGGGGTGGGAGTGAGGATATTAAGCAGTAGAGACGTACTACTCCCTCCTACACGTGTTTATACCGAAGGGTAGATAGAGCAAACAGAAACCTACGGCTGCGGTGAAAAGGAATACCAGCCCCACAACCGCCAAGACTATCTTTAGGGTACCCGTTAAACCCAAACCAAAGGCCACTCCCAAGAGAACCAGACCCAATACGACCCTAACTATACGATCAACCTTACCAACGTTACACTTCATGGCTCCCTCTTATTGGATGTTGGGATTTTTCTTACCCTCGGGTTTGGGACGCTCGGAAGGTAGACCCATGGCCCTCCATGCGCGGAACCCGCCTTTGAGATTTAAGACGTGTTTAAAACCCTTGGCCTCGAGGATGCGGGCAGCGTAGGTGCTACGGTTTCCGGAACGACAGTAGACGATTATGGTATCTTTTTCGGGATCGGCCTTGAGCTCGGCTATGCGCTGTGCCAACTGGTTGTGGGGTATGAGTATATGCGTGCCGGGTATGTACCCCATCGCGTGCTCTTGGGGCGTGCGCACATCCACGATTATGGCTTTGCCCTTGCCCTCTTTTATGTAGTTGTACAACCACTCAGGTGTTATCCAAGACCAACTCAACAGCAACATCATCATAGCGCCCCTATTCTAAGGCTGAATTCTTACCTTGTGGATCAGCCTAAACGAGCCAGAGCGTAAAGGTAGAGTTGAGCTAAGGCCGATAGGTCACCGTACCTTTCCCTGTAAAAATCGCCTATGGCATCGTAGAGGCGATTGGTCAAATTCTCGCTTTTGGGGTTAAAACCGTAGTACTCCTTGGATATTCGTAGGATGTGCGTATCTATTGGGACGGCCCTTCCGTCCCCAAAGCCATAGGCCAGTATGCAGTCGGCTATCTTGTTGCCTACACCAGGAAGCACCCTTAGGTATCTCCTGCGTCCATAATAATCTTGGGGTAGATCGTCCCAAAAGTGAGGGTTCCCGTGTATCATCCGGGCCACCTCACGGAGTCTAAAGGCTTGGACCTCGTACCTTACGGGTAGATTCTTTAAAAACTCCGTATCGGAGTTAGCTAAAGCTTGAGGCGTGGGATATAGGGGTAGTAAGTCGGTGTCATCTCCGTACTCCTTGGCCAAAAGGTACGTACCCAAAGCTATCCGCTCAACTCTGTTTTGGGGGGAGAGTAGAAAGGATACGGTGGTTTCCCAAGGATCCTGGCGCATCATCCTCAATCCCGGAAAGAGCTCAAAGGCCTTGAGAAGAGGTGCATCGTTCAAGCGTTTCGCTTTCTCCTTCAAGATTCGGTGGTAATCTTTATCAAATGAAAAGAGAACACGAAACTCTTCCAAATCCCCACGTAACACCTCCACATCACCCCCCCTTTGGCGCAGAGCCCACACCCTATTTCGGGCCACCCCCCACCAAATCCCACCTTTGTCCGGCTTTCCGAATACGAACCTGCCTCCCTCTAAGTGTCCCCAATAGAAGGCTTGGCCGCTACGTAAAGTTAAAGATAGGTTTAAAAACTCCTCTTCCATCCTCTCATAGGAGTTCGTCTAAAGGTACGTACTCTAAGTTGAAGGCTTCGGCCACAGCCTTGTGAGTTATCTTACCTTCCACCAAATTCACCCCCCGTGCCAGAGACCTGTCCCTGCGCACGGCCTCTTTCCATCCCAGATCGGCTAACTTTATCACGTAGCTTAGAGTTGAGTTGGTCAAAGCGAAGGTGCTCGTTCTGGGGACGGCACCCGGCATGTTAGCCACGCAGTAGTGGACCACACCTTCGGCCACGAAGACGGGGTCGTCGTGCGTCGTAGGACGTGAAAATTCAGATATACCCCCTTGGTCAATTGAGACATCCACCAGAACGGCTCCCTCCTTCATACCGGAGAGTACATCCCTTGTTAAAAGCTTAGGGGCTTTGGCACCGGGTTTCAAAACGGCCCCTATAACCAGATCGGCATTCTTTACAGCTTCGGTTAGGGTGTATTCGGTTGAAAAGAGAGTCTTGACGTTGGCGGGTATTATCTCCTCGGCGAGTCGCATCTTTTGAACATTTATATCCATTAACGTAACGTCCGCCCCCATACCGGCGGCTACCATCGTAGCACTCATCCCCACGGATCCGGCCCCTATAACTACCACCTTGGCCGGTGGAACACCGGGTACCCCACCGAGAAGGACACCAAGGCCTCCGAAGGGTTTTTCAAGGTATTTGGCTCCCTCTTGCGGAGCCATTTTACCGGCTATCTCACTCATGGGAGCCAGAAGGGGAAGGAAGCCGTCATCCGTTTCAACGGTCTCATACGCTATGCCAACTATTTTTCGCTCCATCAAGGCTCTGGTCAGTTCCTCGTCAGCGGCCAGATGCAGGTATGTAAAGAGTACCTGCCCCTCTTTCAAAAGGGGTATCTCCTCTCTTTGGGGTTCTTTGACCTTAACAATCATCTCAGCTCTCTTATAGACTTCTTCTAAGGTGGAGACCAACTCGGCACCAGCCCCCGCATAATCCTCGTCGCTCAAACCCGCACCTAAACCGGCCGTTCTCTGGACTATAACATGATGTCCGTGGCGGGTTAGCTCTTTGACTCCCGCCGGTGTCATGGCAACACGGTACTCTTCACGTTTTATCTCCTTGGGAACACCTATCACCATAGGATTCCATTCTAAGGGGGGGATAGGCTATCTCACGATGATTTTCTGAACCCTTCTCCCCACCCGTACGAAGTAAACGCCACGGCTTAGGGGCATGGGAACCTTCATCCATCCCACTACTCCCTTGAAACGGAAGGACTTAACCGTTCTTCCGGCGGCGTCGTAGACGCCCACGGAGATATTCCGAAGTGCAGGAACCTTGAGGAGTAAATACCCGTTTTCATAGGATAAGGAGACCTCTGGATTATCTGTACGTTCGCCGACCCCAACGATTATGCAGTCCAAAGTTGTATCCCTCTGATAGAGGATGGCATCGGCTATGACAACGGTACCGTCAGGGGCATCGTCGTAGAGTACCACATGCAGGGTGTCGGCACATACGCTGGCTAGGTATATCCAACCCGTGTCAGAGGAAGAGGAGTACTGGCTAACATACACGTCCCTAACGCTATCTCTGGCATATATGCGGTAGTGGGCCGCACTGGTCCGGTTGCTGCCCTTCCTTACCCAGGCGAAAACTCTGTAGCCTGAATAACAGCCCAAAGGGGATCTCCACACAGAGGAGTCGGGGGTTCCACCTACGTAGGCATAACGATAGTCTCCAGCGTATCCGGAGTAAGAACTTAGGGTCCAGCTCCCGAATCCGTACCAACCGCTGTCGCCGTCATCAACCACCCTATCGCCGCAGACCACACCTCCTCGCCACGAGAATCTCACGGCGTCAAAGGCAATGCGGTCGCCGGAGATGTCGGATGTATCGTAAAGCTCAACGTAGTTGTAGGATCCAGCCAAAAAGTTAAAGGTCCCTAAGCTGGCCCATTCGTCCGAATAGGAGCCCTGATCCAGCCAAACGGTATCAACGCCGTCGGCATGGTTTATAACGTACATGGCATGGGCATCGTATTCGCTACCGCTGGGTATATACACCAAAACCTCGTAGGGACCGGTATAGGGAAGGTTTGGCCTCCATCTCGCCCAGTTGGCCACCCCGTTCCAGGATCCGGTATGCCATATATGGCCGTAAGCTCCGTAGCCGTTGGCCGAGTCATAATACCAATATTGACTTGGCCCGTACTTTCTGAACCCGTTGGACAGTTCATCTACGATGGTATCGGCATCGGGTAGGCCCAAAACCAAGGCGGTGTAATATCCCCAGTCCCAGTAGGCACCGGGGTCGGTATGGGAAGCGCCGGGAACCTCTATATGGCCTATTATATGGCTCCGGTCCTTTGGAAAACCGAAGGTGTTGGCCAACATACGGCTTATGTAGGCCGATTTTCTGTAGAGGGTATCCGTATACCAACCGTTTTCACTCACATATCCCTCATGTTCTATACCCACCGACTGGGTGTTGTAGGTCCAGTTGCCGGCATGCCAAGCTATGTCCCTGTGGCACACCATCTGGGTGGCTTCACCCAAAGGGGCTCCGTCCGATGGGTTGTACTCCGAGTTGACCACGTAGTGGGCAGATACATTGGCCGATGAGTTTTGGAACCAAGATATTGCTCCGTAATAGGTTCCTTGGGTGGTATGAATTATCACATAGTTTACGGGATAGTCGTAAGGTCGGTTAGCCGAGGTGTAGTTGGAGGGATCGGCCGCCACCCATCTCTCAACACCGGGAAACTCAGGCCCAGGCGGGCAGGTCGGGTTTTTCACATGGCCCGGTGAGAGGAGAGGGACCTTAACCGAAGGATGGGGTAGAACCTCCAAAACTGGGAAATGGAATCCGCTCTTGTAAAGGGTGAGAATGTCACGGGCAAAGAGTTCCTTCGCTCCCGAGGGAGCGTAGAGTTTGAGGGCGCAGATAAGATCGCCTTCGCACCTTTCAAGATAGTTTTTCAAAAGTAGAGCTCCGGCCAATATCCCTGTCCTATCGTCCCCCACTATATCGCTGGAGTCGTAACCCGAGACCTTCACAGCCTCCTCAAGATGGAATATTCCCATGATCCCGTACTGCGGGAGAGCTTCGGCTCCTCTTTGGGGAGCAACCTTGTGGAAACGGGTCAAACGGTAAGATATAGTTTGTAACAGTTCGGCATCTAAACCGGTCTTCCCTTCGGCCTCGAGGAAGTACCCTTTTAAGGCTTTCAGCCTCAAAAGTTCAGCATTTCCCGGACCTGAAAGTATTACAAATAGCATACACCTTTATTCTACCCCTGTTTCGTTTCCGTTGGAGGGTAAATAGGGTGTCCTTACGTTTAGCGATTCATTTCCTCCCAGCGAAGCGACTTGGAGGATATCAAAGCCTAGTGAAACAGGTGCCGCCTATGTAGTATCTTGGAAGGAGAACGGAAATCGGGGCCGTTTGATATTCTTCATCTCAAAAGGGTTCAAACAACCACCGAACGATTCCTTTGGGTCGCTGGGGAGACGAGAGAATTGTCGGCGATGGTTTCACTTGGAGGCCGATTGGCCGCAGAGTGAAACCGAAGAAGCGATGAAAGGATTTACCAACACACTCCGAAATCGGCTTTCCCTAAATCTTCCTTAAGGTTGTTTAGAGGAATTACAACTATCCCCCTATCGCCGGTCATCCTCTCCACTCGATTGGGAATTCCCAGGCGATTATAGACGTGACCGGATCCCACGAGAACGACCACGCGACGTTTCGGTTCCCTTTTCATGTATTTGGCCAACGCGTAGGCCATACCCTCGTCCCATACAACCATAGCCTTGAGGAATCTCCGTAGAGTTTTCTCGTCAAAATGGGTATGCCCTCCCATCATGGTTTTGAACTGTTCTATGTAAGCGCTATCCGGCTCTTGTAAGTCTTTGGGCAGATAAGGAGTCTTCCGTAGCTTATCCCACGACATATCGCGTGCCTTCTTTCTAAAGTTATCAGGAACGTTTAGGGCCAACAGAGGTAGCTTGTGGCGACGAGCAAACAGCCAAGTTTCCCTATAGAGCCCTATATCGTATTTCCAGGTTTCATGCCAGCGGGCTTTGTATAGCATAACTATCTCGTGTATCCCCCCTTGGACGTAGTCATCCAGGTACCTTTGGGCCGGTTGTTGGAACATTTCGTACGCTATTGCAAGGGAAGTATCGTGCTCATAGAGAGCCTTTATAACCCTCATCTGAAAGTCGTGTATCCCCTTATTGGTATGAATCTCACCCAAGTATACAACACGGCTTTTGGAACTGATTATTCTCTTTATAAGTGTGTCAAACTCAAGTCTATCGCCGGTATGTAGATCGAAAACGCACTGTGCGATCAAACCCAAAAGCATAGAAAGAGATTATACGGGAGGTTCTACTTATCCTTTATGATCTGAAGACTCCGTAGATCGCTTGGAATGCGTGATGAATATGGGGAATATTTGAGCATAATTATAAGCCTGTTTTCACCTTCTCCTTTAGAAATTTGGCCCAATTTTCCTCCTCGTGGGCAAGAAAGGTCCCATAGCGTTTCGTTATGGGAAAGTCCGTGGCTGCATGTCTTATATCACCCAATCTACCTAGATATTCCAAATATCTACGTTTTGGATCGGCGCTGTTAGGAAATATGATACTGGCGAAATTCTTTCCCTCTCTTCCCAAGATCTTGGAGAAGGCCAAAACGGCCATGCTCTTTCTATGCCTGGGAAACCTCAGCTCCTCCTTCCCTTTGAAGATTCTCACCCTGCCGGCAAAGGATATAAATATTTTGTTCCAAAAGAATTTATCTACGTACCACCACATGGCCCTGTATCCGAACAGGGGACAGTCGTTGGGTAAGTGAAGGTTCCCCTCAAGAAGTTCCTGCAAAATGTCCCTCTGCACGGTCAGACGTGGTACCGGCGGAACCTTCGGAATATCGGCCCCGAACAATGCTAAATATAGAAGTGCTGTTACTTCTGAAAACCTATCGTATACTTGGTGAGCTATTTGGCGTGCTGCTTCAACCTCCGTAGGGTTTAAAGTTACCAGACCCTTTACCAACAGCGTGTCAACTCCCCATCCCACGTATCCACCGCTAAAAGCTCTGAAGGATACGGAGTTTAAAAGTTCTAACCCTTCATGTATGAAACCGGAGAATATCAGCAGAAAGGCTTGTAAGTAATCTTCGTATATTCTCATCATAGAGGAGGGTTGATCGGATGAGACGAACGTCGGTTCTCGTCCAGAAAAGATGTCCAAGTAGGCAGTTAGAAGACTGTTGCTGCCAATCCTTTTAAGTTCTTCTTTGGCTTTCTCCACAAACCCTAAGGCAGCGTATATCCATCCCCTCGTACTCGCGTCTACCTCTGGTAATACCTCATAGAGCTTTTTGAGTTTAAGCGTTCGGAAGTACAATACAGCCAAGGCATTTTTTCTGTTCCGGAAAGCGTTGGGATAACGTCTATAGAGTTCTTTAAGCTCACGGATGCGCCTGGCAGTTATTAGAGCATTGATCAGATCGTTGAAAAGGTTGGTATCTTCATTGAATCGTAACTCACTTTTGGCTAAGGAGATAGCATGTGAAACCTCCGACTCTTGGATCATACGGTCTATCTCTTCAACTTTCCTCCGTAGTTTCACAGAATACATATTTTATACCCGAAACTCGATCTATAAACGATCTTCAGCGTTAGAATGATGGTTTGAAGGATAAGGAGAAGTTCGCATCCTACTTAGGCTTTTTCCTCCTCTCTGTAGTCGTTGGTTCGGCTGCTATCTATTCGGGCCTTCGTTTAAGAAAGCGACGTAGGTTTCTCATCATAAGATGGAAAAAGGCGGGAGGAATCAAACGTATCGCTGAACAAGAGGGAGACGTTTTTGCGCTTGTTATAGGGGGAATACTACTTCATGTGGGGAAAGTGGTAGGGAGTTTAAAAGAAAGCGCACAAGCCGCGGTGGAGCGTCGGTATGGTACTCTTCAAAAAGCTCCTAGAAATCTCAAAATCTATGTAGCCACCTTAAGCAAAGGAAGCCCGCAGTTGCGCGGCTATATAGCACCTCTTTTGGTTTCCATGCTCCAACCACCCTGGAACCTACCCGAAGAAGGTGAGTACACAGGACCTGTCCCCATTGAACTTCGCAGTGAAGGGGAAATTCCGCCAGGCGTGAAAGCCGTTTTAAAATTGTGATATACCAGCTACTTCGTAGGTTACTCTTCACTTTAGATCCGGAGGTGGCCCACGATCTAACCATAGGCTTCCTAAGTGCCACAAAATTCCTCTTGAGAGCTGTTGGTCCAAGGGTCAAGGGTCAAAAAGTTAAAGTTTTCGGAATGGAATTTCCAGGACATCTGGGCTTGGCGGCGGGTTTGGATAAGGATGCCCGATTGGGGAGTATATGGTCGGCCTTCGGTTTCGGTTTCGTTGAGGTAGGGAGTGTAACCCCAAGGCCCCAAAAGGGTAACCCCAAACCCCGCCTTTTCCGCCTTCCCCGCGAAAAGGCTCTCTTAAACCGCATGGGTTTTAACAGTAGTGGTGTGAGAGCCGTTAGAGAGAATCTTTTGAAGGATCCTCATTTTGTGCCTCTCGGCATAAACGTTGGCAAAAATAGAGATACACCCAACGACGAAGCCCACAACGATTATATCTTCGTAATAGAGAAACTCTACGATTTGGGAGACTACTTCGTTATAAACGTCAGCTCCCCCAATACGGAAGGATTGAGAAATCTACAGTTTGGAGAGAACTTGGAACGACTTTTGGGAGAGGTTTATAGATGGCGACGATGGAAACGTCCCCGAAAACCTCTCCTGTTGAAGTTGGCACCGGAGTTGGAGATAGAAGCTCTTGAAAAGGTAGCTAAAGCGTGCGAGAAGAACGATATAGATGGTGTGATCCTGACTAACACCCTAAAGGTCAAAGAGGGTGGCTTAAGCGGGAAACCCCTCTTTGAAATATCCACCCGTCGATTGAAGGAGTGGCGGGAGATAAGTTCTTTACCTATGGTAGGTGTTGGAGGTGTGTTCTCCCATAGGGATGCCGAAGTCAAACTGAACGCCGGAGCTTCCCTGGTGCAGATTTTAACGGGTTTTGTATATAGAGGATTGGAGGTTTTCAACGGAAGAGAAGGACCGAAAGGAAAACGTCCATAGGCAACTCTACTGACTCCTTATGCTATTTTATCCGCTTACCATCGCTGTATTATGACACCTTTTAACACCATCCACATGCCAAGTAATACTTTTTACCGCATAAACGTCTTTTTCGGCGTGTAACTCTTTTCAAGGAGGTATGAGATCTTCTATCTTTCGTTCCCAAACGCCCGAAGCTAATAGAGGTGGTTTTACTTGGAGGCTATTTGGCCTCACAGTGATACCAATTTTTCTCCAAAGAAACGAGGCAATAGGGTGCTCTTCCCTGTGCGGAAAAGTGCTACTTTTTTCTACTACCCGATGGAAGGTGGTGATCTTTATGGGGCAAAAGAGTGTTATTTTTTCTCTTAGCCCCTCTATCACTCTCTTCTTCTC
>JAADCS010000159.1 GCA_013154295.1 Thermotogae bacterium | reverse complement strand
TGCGCTTCGCTATACGCACGGCATCGTCAAAGCCGTGATCCCCGTGGCTGTGGGTTATTATCACCACGTCCGCCCGCTCAATCTCGTCGGGTGATCCCAAAGGAGAGGATGGATTATCGGTTATCCAAGGGTCTATGAGAACCGTTCTGCTGCCTTCCAACTTAAAAGCTGCATGCCCAAGCCAAGTTATCTTCATAGGCACGTATTTTAAACCCGACCCCTACCTCTTGAGTAGGCTTTTTACGTTATCTTTCCAAAAGTCGTAAGGTTTGTAACCCAAAACTTTTTTAACTATACGCCCCTCGCGATCTATCAGGAAAGCGGTAGGTAACCCCAGAATACCTCCAAACCTCTCCTCAAGGCGGCGTGTAGCCATGGCTACCGGATAGTCTACGGGTATCTCTCGCATGAAAGCTTTCACATCCTGTGGGGAGTCATCCTTGGAAAGGCCCAAGATGAAAAGATCGTCGCCGAACTCTCTCTTAAGTCGATTAAAATCAGGTATGGATTTGCGGCAAGGTTTGCACCAAGTCGCCCAAAAATCGACGATTATCACCTTTCGCCGATGGTCTTTCAACCTTACAACCTTGCCATCTATGGTACGGACAACCACATCGTAGACGTCAGTACTACCTCTATCTTTCTTCCCACACCCAACAAGCAAGGAGGATGCTACCAACAGAAAAAAGAGGTTACGCATGGAGGGTATTGTACGGATGGAAATTTACAACCGTACAATCGTACGTTGCTCTGGAGTATAAATCCGCTTTGGATGTACGCGGCCATCGGTGGATTTTTTATGACCGTACTTCTCCATACCGTGGCTAACCGACTGGCTCCCAAGGTCGTGTTTCCGTGGATAGGTATGCTTCAGAAAGGTAAATCGGCGGGAGTTCTCTGGGTGCGCCTTAGGGATCTATTGGTAGTCCTTCTAAGATCCCTCATGGTGTTTTTCATTCTTCTTTACCCTGCGAAGCCCTTCCTCTACCGTGGAAAACCGCCGGCGGAAATTTGGATTAAGGATGTACCTCCCAGAATCATAAGAAAAATAAAGGATGAGTGGGGTAACTTTGCGAGGATCAGATTCAAACCCTCCGAGAATCCCAAGGGCAAGGTGGCTCTGGTGGGTCCTTGGGAGACTGTTCCTAACTCCGAATATGAAGTGTGGTCCGCATCCTCTGATTGGGAGATAAGGGATCTTAGGGTTTGGAAGGACGGGTTGGAACTCAAGGTGTATAACGGAGGTGAAGATAAGTGGTTCAAGATAACGGTCGAGGGGGAGGGAGGTATTCTCCTCAGTGACAGCTTTCGGGTCGCTGCTGGCGAAATCGGCTTTTATTCGGCCACCTTACCCCTTTCTGGGCAAGTTACGATTACCCTGAACGGATATAGATTTTATGATTACGTGCTCCAGACCTCTGGCGAAGGGCGAGTGTTTGCTAAGGGTTTGGAGAGAGAAATTTGGGAAGCTCTCTTTAAAGCAACCGATGTAACTCTCACCGTAGGTGTCGATACCGTTATAAACACCTCCAAAGCCCTTATATTCTCCAGGAGATGTTCCCTCTTCGAGAGATTGGGCCTGAAAGTTCGACCCTCCACCGTCAGGTTTCTGTTTTCGGATAGTGGATGTATATTCCTATCGGGAAAACCCGTGTTACTTGATGAGGACAGCAAGGTAGTAGGGGTTCTGTATGGAGATAGGTATTACTTCGGATTTCATCCCACATCAACAGGTTGGGCTTTCACACCGCGGTTTTTGCAGTTCGTCTCCCTGCTCTCCGAGACGCCTGCCAAGATATACGCCTCGGTAGGCGATACACTGAAGTTTCCCACCGTAGTAAATGTAGAGGGGCCGGTGGTTAGATGCTGCGTTTCTAACTTCGTGCTCACCAGACCTGGAATATATCGCATAAAGGAGGGAGGTAGGGAGAAGGGCATCATCGTCGTCAACAGTAGCTTAGGCGTCAAGATCCCGGATCCACCGTTTCCACTCTGGAGGTCTCTCATCTTTATCTTTCTCATAGCTTTGTCTTTGGAGATGCTCATAACTTTTTGGGGTACACGTCGTTCTTAGAATTTTATACGAATATCCGCTCTTATCTGGTTCTTGCGAGTGAATATACCTCCCTCATAATCTCCACTTAGGGTGTAAATGTAACTGAAGGTAGCATCAACGGCGTTGCTGAACTGGTAATTGGCACTGATCGTAAGTTGATCGTTCTTACGGCGGGACAGAGTATCCACTGAGTTGGTGAAGTCCTCAAGGGTGTGGTTTATACTCACATCTGTACCCCTTGTGAGGGAATAGGAGATCGAAAGCATAAGTTGATTTTTCAGCGATAGGAGTTTATTCTTACTCCAAGGCAGTTTTATCCCTGCAAAGCTACTGAAGGTATGCCTCGCCTCTATCTCATAGTTGCTTTGGTTGGATATACGTTCGATGTCCATAGAGGAGTAAATTTCACGACTCCGAGTCTGGGTATAGGAGTAGGTCAGTTCAACCGACGTCCCGTTCTTAAGGGTAGCCCTCGGCGATAGGTTTATGGTACGAGTAAAACGGGTGGTCTTAGGTTCAACGGTGTCACCTATCGTGGGCTTCCAAAGCGGATAGGTGGTGAGAGATCTCTCATCGGAAAAGGTCATCTGTAGGTCGGAGGAGGAGACGAATTTTAGGGAGGAGATCAAAGGTGGGTCTCTCATGCTTAAAGACACATCCGGAAATCGCCACGTTCTTATCAGAACCCTTTGAGTTTGGTTGTCAGTAAGATCCATGGTAAAGCTTCCCCTCGGCGAGACCCTCAACTTGCCCAGTGTAACGTCCGTAGATAGATCGAAGTTGTGGTTCTCTCTCCAGGAGGAACGTAAGGAATCGGTTATGACCACTCCAGGGTCTATGGATATACCTAAGCGGTATTCCCATAAAGCTCTATCCAAAGCCGAATAGAAGTTGGAGTTACGTGTGAAGGTATAGCTGAAACGCATACTTCTCCAGAACCTCGAGAGTTTGTCCATACCGTAAAGGATAACGTGAAGGGGACCAGCCGTATTTAGGGAGGTATCCTTATTTCTATCCCGCTTGTTCCCAAGCCAAGAGAGAAACCTGCCGTGGTCTATGTTTAAGTTGAACCCCACGCTCAAGTTTTCGTTAAGATCTCTAACATCAAAACCGGTCAAAGCGTTTTCGGGACGCCTATTCTCTGAGTAAGCGTGACGATAATTCAACGATGGGGAGAATATCCATAGGTTGTGTAGATTCAAAGAAGTATTGAAGTTCTCTCTGAATTGACTTTCAAAACCTAACAGAGAATCGGTACGGTTCCTGAACAACTGTGGATAACGGTAATCACCACGGCGAGATACACTGTAACTGAAACCAAGGATGCCGGGAACGGGGTCGTAATTTATGCTGGCAGACAGGTTGCCTGCCATATCCCTTCTACGGGTTATGGAACCCAAGGTGTTGGAGTAGTTGAAGCTACGGCTGTAGTCGTAAGAAAGGGTATAGGAGGTGGGAAGATAACGGTAACGACGGTTCCCTATCATGATCTCTCCGTTAGGTCTGTAAGAGTATCTGATACCGTAATTCTCCGACACCGTTGAATCCCTGGATTGACCTGGAACGTTAGAAAGGTCACGGCGGGCGCTATGGGATAGTCTCCAGGGATCTACAAACCATTTACCGAAGAGACTTTCGGAGCCGCTCTTGGAGAAGGATATGCTGTAGGCTGAAGAGGTAGAGAAAGAGGTTAGTCGTTTCATATCTTCGGGTGAAGATATGGGTACATCTATACCGGGTAGAAACTTGGGGATGCGACGGTTGGTATTGTAGTTCAAGCTGAAGGGAACATTCATACCCCAGGAGGAAGGAAAGAGTCTATGAAGGTTGAAGGTCGTATTGAAGTTCAAGCGATAAGTTTGATACTTACTCAAGTTGGTGGCCGATTGAGCGAAGTCTATCTGCTCAAAGTTTCCAGAGCCGTTTACTTGCAGTAAATCTGACAGGTTGAACGACAGCGTAACGTTCCCGGCATGGGCCGATTTGCGTACCGGGTCGGTTAAACGAAGCTCATTAACCCAGAGCTCACCTTCTATGGTATCGGCGTCATCGTTGGCAATACCGACCCAGAAGAATTCCACTTCGAATATGCTGGGATTTCCTCTAACACCGTAACGCCCGTTTGAACGGTACTCCGATGATGAATTAACCCCCTTGAAGAGGACCAGGCTGTCCAAATAGAACTTAATCGCCTGCCACCCCTCACCGGTTATACGCTCACGGTACTCGTAAAAGTTGAGGGAGTCCTTACCGAACCTTACGATCAGCGTCGGATTGGTTCCACTCCTATCCTGAACCCAAAGGGAAACGGAACGGTAATTCACGAAATCGTATTTCTTGCCTAAATTTTTGCGAGCCAGAGCATAGCTTCCGGGGTTGATACGATAGAGGAGCGACAAGGCCCCTTCATCTTGCAAAGTAGTACTCTGCCCCTCGTAGGTGAGAAGATCCCTTACCCCCGGCGGATACTCGTAGCCGGGCGTAGTCTTCTTACTCACAGCGTTTAAGGCTAGATATTGCGTGGTGTCTATTGTGTCCAACTTCACCCCCTCGTTTATCCATGTGCTACCACCTATCCCTACGTGGTACAGGAATAGGGTATCGGTCCTTGTGAAACCGTACCAAGTTATACGATAGTATGCTATACGGTCCAGAGCAGGGTTCCCATGCACCCACGTGGGGTTGCGAAGGGGTATCCTGAAGAGTTTCCATCCATTATACTCCGACCGTGGGGTCATCGTATCCAGATCTACAACGTAGGTGTAAAAGTTTTCACTCATATCTAACCTAAAGTTCCTGTTGAGATCCTCGGAATCCATGTGGTTGTTTCCCTCATAGCGGTTTATCTCAAAAGGATCGGCATCGGCCGGTTTGGATATGGTATAGTCGTCGTTACCCCAATCTCCGGCTCCAGGATTACACGTTCCCCCATCCCTACCGGGCACCCCATCCAAACCCACATCCTCTCTCGTCTCGGTGAATTGGTTGTCGGCATCCAAATCTTCGGTGTTCAACACCCCCAAGCCGTAAAAGTTACCGTCGCATGCCCTGACGTAAGCATCCTCGGGTATGTTGGTCCCTACGTCTATTATCAGCACCCCGTGCCCACGGGCATATACCTCCACGTACTCCATGTCCTTGAAGTTCCTTTCGGTGCGTTCCCCCATCATTATGGTCATGAAGTTGGGTACTCCTTCTATTTGGGGTTCGGCCACCAAACGCATCAAAATCACAGCCTTACTCTTTTCCTGGGGATCGGTTACATCCAATATTTCACCTTTGGTGGCCATGATGTCGGAGTACCACGACTGACGACGGGCCAACACGGCCGTGTCCGCCTTCGTGGTGGAGTCCAAAATGTAGGGTAAAGAACCGTGTATCCAACTTCTATACTCCTCTATGAGGTTGGTGAGGTTGTCATTTATACGATCGAAATCGTCTATATACAGGGCACCAGCTGTGTTGGGGTTCGGAAAGGATCGGGCTACCTCTCCACTTAACTTGAACCCACTCTTTCTTTCCAAGCTTAAGGGAGTATGGGAGTTTAGAAAACGGTCCAGATAATCCATCGTATGATTAAACTGAAGAGACGCATCCAATACTCCGTAGCCGGTGGGAGCCTCACCCAGTTTAGGACGGGGGTAAGCCGAGGCCTTGGATTTGGAAAGATAGTTCAGATTGAACTTGAAGTTCTCCGAAATATCAAACGTAGAAGCTATACCAACGATGGCTTTGCTTTCAACTCCACCACTTTGAAGACGATAGTTTATGCGTATCTCGTCCGTTTCGCTTATAGGGATGTTGAACCTAACCGTTCCGTTATAGTAATCAACCGTGTAATCCCTACCTTCTTCAAGCTTTTGCCCATTTTTAAAAATTTCAACAGAATTTTGAACAATAGACCCACCTAACGTTATGAATTTTTGCGGTTTTTTAAAGGAAAATACCATGTAATACTTCTCCCTGTGATAATCCTGCCAATACTCTCTATCCATTAGATAGATAACACTATCACGATCCCTCAAGACACTGTCGGCGAAGGGCCAAAATTTGGGGAAGATAAGATAACCACCTCCCTCGGGGAAGATCTCCAAGACTCTGAAGTTTACCGTATCGTCTCCTATCACCACCGGTACTATCTCGTTTATCTGACCGTCACCATCGGGATCCACACCCAGCAAGGTGGAGAACTTAATTCCATCTTGGGATGAAGAGTCGTTCGTAGTCGGATCGTCTCTATAGATGTTGAAGTTAAGATTCTTAACACTTGTGTCCAACTGGTAGGGTAGAGGATAGATATTCTTAAGCTCAAAGAGATTCACGTTCATGGCACAAGTTATGGATGTATCGGAGGATCTCATCTTGTCCAGCTTCAAAAGGAGCATTCGTATGGGGTTGGCACTGTCGGGTGTGGATGGCACATAACCAACGGGTATCGTATCCGTTCCATCCTTCTTAATTATGCGATAAACGGCCCCCAACCACCAGAGGTCAGCGTTGGGCCTTTCTATTATCTGCACCACGTTCCCAGTATAGAAGCGATAAGAGGATGGATCCATCTGCACGAACCTTCCGGACACGAAACATCTGGTGGTATCGTCCGTTATCAATCCTAGGCTATCCATCATGTGTAGCGCTTTACCGAAGACGAAAGAGTTACCCGTGAAGGTAAGGGGCTTGTAGAATAGGAGAACGTTGTCTATACGATAATCGGTAGGATCCTCACCGGGGGGCAAAAACGGAACTATAGGTAGAGAGAAGAATGTCTCCTTCAGGTATTCACTTCCCCAGAGGGTATCAGTTATGATCTGTGATTGCGCTCTGAATATCTTAGTTTGGCTCTCACCCCTCTCCTTAGTCAATACGGTGATTATTTTGGCAGGTCCTAAGGCGAATCTTCCTTTAAGACCAAAAAGCCCAGCCCCTGCGCCTAAGGAGGAGTAGGTAGTACTTGGAAAGTCCGATGCGTCTATGTCCCCGGCCTGCAAACTCTGGACTATATCATCATCTGTACCGGTATATGAGAGAAGTATCTTCCCCCTGTTGAAACCTATTTCCTCAGAGTTATGCCGTACTTCCACCTTAAGGCGATCGGTTATCTGACCGGTTATGCTAACGTTTAGGGTCTGTTTCATGTTGATACTCGGAACGTTGCTCATATGGTACTGGTTGTTTATGTTTTCACCTCCAGGGCTGAAGAGGTCTTCCTTCGCTCCGCCTATGGATATGGTTTGATCCCCTCTCAAGATCACCTTGCTAACGCCTTCGCCCAAAAAACGCCAACGTCGTGGTATATGTACGGGAACACTTATATCGGGCACTAAACCGGATATGGATTGAGTTGCGGATGTGTCATACGCTTTTACGGTACTCTTGCGTAGGTAGTCCATCAAATTCAGGCCAAAGAAACGATCAATGGTATAGACCCTCACAGTGTCTTGAGTTCCAAAGTATGTGTAAAGCCCATATACGTAGGAGGAGTCGTAGGTATAGTCGTAGGAAAAGGACTCTTCCATTAGGCGTTTGGTGAAATAGTCATAGGAGTTTATGAAGATCCAAATCACTTTATACGAACTCTATATCTCTTACGCTTCTAGCGATCAAGCCCCTGTAGAGGAAGTCTATCTGTTTAAGGGTGAAGTGGAAATCTCCTTCGTTGAGGGCAGAAATCCCATCCATCGGCACCACCACTCTGTACCAACGGAGAGCAGCCGAACCGGCCGTGTGAAGAACACAGATGTTGGCTACGGTACCGACAATCACCAACGTATTCACTCCTTTAAGTCTTAACATATGATCCAGGGGTGTGCCATAGAAACCGTCGTAGCGTAGTTTTTTTATGAGAGTGTCACCCTCCTGGGGTTTCAGCTCGGAGACTATCTCCGCTCCCCACGTATCGGCAACGGCGTGCTTACCCCAAATCTCAAACTCCGGATCTTCCTCACCATGCCAATCTTGGGTGTAGAAGATAGGGATCTCAGAGTCTCGTGCCTTATTCAAAAGCCAAACGATAGCCGGTACCGTTTTGGGGGCATCAGGTACGAACAGGGTCCCATTGGGATGAACGAAGTCATTTTGCATATCCACGACCACCACAGCGCTTCCCTTGGCAGGCAGCTCAACCCTCTCATGTACCTTATACTCGGTCATGGTTGAAATTATATCGCCGAAAGGGACCTTTGTGCTACATCTTGAGGTTGAAAAGGGTTTTTATACCGATCCCCCATATCCTCTCGTTGTAGTCTTTGAAGACATCCACGACCGGGACAGGAGATTCAGTTGTGCGATTTCGTTGGGTATGGAATGCGTAAGGTCTTAGATGTTTAAACCTCACCTCAACACCGAGTGTCAAATGCCTCTCCAAGTCCTCCCTACCATAGTGAAGGTCGGTAGCGTCAGTAGTGGTATATCTACGTGTGGTTGCCATGTATTTGAGATAGGGGCGTAAAAAAGCGAAACGCAGATAAGCTTCAGCTTTCCAGCGATTGTACCTGTGAGACCAGTCCTTAGTAGGGGGTGGGGATAGGGCCTCCACCTTAGCGAATCTAACTTCGACCAAAGCACCTACGAGAGTGTGCATAAAACCTAGAGTGAACCGGGAGTATGAGAAGGTCGCATCGTAACCGTCAAACGTTGAGTTGAAATCGTACCTACCGAAAGCGTATCCTCCTCCAATGCGTAAATGCCAAAATCTATAGCCTACACCAAATGAAACTCGGTCGTACGAGAGGGATAGGAGTTCGTACGTTCGGGGTATCCCGGTGTATGTGGGTCTGACTCCGATGAAAGGGATGTTCAGGTAGGAGATGTCGCCGCTAAGGCCATAATATCTCCCCTCAAGAGAGAGTCCCCAGAAGTTACGGTTTAGCTGGCTGTTGTTGATGTAGCGGCGCAATCCGAACTTGAATCCCATCCGTAGATGGGAACGTCTACTGAACCTGTAACGATAGTAAGGAGATACGGAGAGCGATAGGATCCTATCCCCCACGCTAACAACTCCAGGATACCTATAGGGAAATTCTCCCGATTCGTACTCACTGATTTTCTCATCACTGTAGTGATACACGTTATCCGAGGAGTAAAAACGCAGGTTAGATCTCAAACCAAACGTGTGATGTCGGAATTTACGGCGTACTTTTCGCCGCTTTTTCACCTTCCTGGAAGGTTTGCGATCATCCGTAGCTTTCATGTAGGATGGACCTCCTGAAACTGAGGCTACCGGTGGCGAAACGGTGATCTTGGAAAGATCACTGAAGGGTCTTAGGAATCTCAAAGTTCCTTTATATCCCCTTTTAAGCGTTACATAGGGTTTCAAAGCCCCCCTTGCTCCCTTTACCACTATCCGATAAGTATGCAGACCTTTGGGCACTCTCAAGCTGACCTTCAGGGGTACGGAGGCCTTCACCGTATCTTTGGACGTTAGAAAGAAAGCTTTATTCGAGGGTTTCAAAGTTTGGATACGGCTCTTTAAGAGCCTCCTACCTTCATATAAAACAAGGTGAGCTTTAACCTTACGTTCATCGTTTATAAAAGCCCGAAAGAAGATGTGTAAACGAGTGGGTCCTCTTACCTTTATCAAAATTTCATCATCCACCAAGAAGTAGGTGTAATCTCTTTCCTTTACCCGTAAGATTATCGGATAACCTCCACCTACCGGTTGGATGGGTTTCCAGCGACGTTTGAAGTAGCGATAGACCTTGGCCACGGCCTCAACGGTGGCGTAGAAGTCGTACTTCCCCGGAGCCA
>JAADCS010000068.1 GCA_013154295.1 Thermotogae bacterium | reverse complement strand
CCGGAAGTCCGGTTCGACATGGAGAAAACCACCATTGTGCCGTTGGATTGGGCCGATTTGTCCTTGTCTGTGCTCAAGCGGAATATCGGTGCGTTCTTGTGCGGTGTGGTAGATGAGAAAGAGATTGTCACTGAATCAAGAATGGTCTACCAAGCCTTGTTATGTCCTGGATGCAATGCACCAATGTTTCCGTATGGTGGTTGTTTTGTGTGTCATGATTGTCGTAATGTGCTTGATGTAGGAGACTTTGATTTTGATTTGAAGGATGGCGTATGGCCAGCTTATGCAGATAATTTCAATACGCTGGTAAAGGTTGATGGTGAAACCAAACTAACCGCTCCGGTGGATGAAGGAGAATTTGGTTATCGTGTGAAGGTTAATATTGTCAAACAGTTGAGAAGGTTACTTGTGGAGGAAGACAATGTATAAGGTGGCGCTTGTAGTCGGGCATTCAAAATGTTTCTCTGAGGGTGCTATGAATGAGAAAACAGGGCTGACAGAGTGGATATTTAACAAGAATGTCGTCTCTGCTCTCCAACTCATGTCTTGGCCTGATGATGTTGAGATACTTGTTTTTGAACGCCCACCAACTCCTCGCGGTCTTCATGATGTCGTGGTGGAGGTAAATGCGTATGATCCTGACCTTGCGTTCTCTTTTCATGCAAATGCATCTGGCTCCGGACTTGCCTCCGGCACGGAGGTGTTATACTGGTATCGCAGTATGATAGGAAAGAAAGTTGCGCAGATTGCTCAGAAGGCGCTTGTTGATTGTCTTGGGTTGCCGGATCGTGGAACTAAGCCTATCGCTCATGGTGAACGTGGGTCTTACTTTTTGCGCAAGGTTTACTCTCCAGCCATTATATTTGAACCGTTTTTCATTGATAATGACAGAGATTTGTTGACAGCCTTAAGCAAGTTTTCTGATTTAGTAGTTACTTACCAAAAGATAATAAAGGAGGCCATCAATGAGATACAAAGTGTATTTTAAAGATCTATTGGTAGAGATTAGTCCTGAAGATGTCAAACCCAATATCAGGGTGCGCGACGGTAAAACGTATACGCACGTTGCCACTGGAGCACCAATGGCAGTGTGTGAGCAGCTTAAGGAAGGTGACGTAGACAATCAAGGATTTGCGCGCATCATCCGTGTTGGAGATCAAACGGTTGTATTGGAGTTTAATAGGTTTGAGATCGTAGATAATGTGCTTTACCTGCCGGATTGTTATTGGCCAAAAACGCCATAGGAGGAATAAAATGAAAAGACTTGTTGCTTATGTGTTTATTGTGTTGGTGATGGCTTCGACTTCTTTGGCTATCAATGAGCAAGACATGCTTAAATTTGCCGGCAATTGGTGGGCGCAGTATGGGAATGATTTCTTCAGCGCCACGATTTCTTCTGACGCCACGTGTCGCAAGGTGCTCTTTACCCAAGAGTGCTGCGTGCCAATGAATGTTGATCGAGTGGGGAAGCTGGACCTTTGTCAGCGCGATTCTGGTGAGGTAGTCATTTTTGCCGGTCACAAGCAGGTGGCTAAATGCAGGGCGGGCATTACGGTTAAGTTTTCCGTGGATGCAGGCGGTAATCGAATCGACGTGGACTTGGGTCCGCATTTCATCGGCTGCTCTGGAAACATCAAGCTGTTTCGCAAGTAAGGAGGGGAAGGAATTATGTCTGTGCTCCGTCATGTCAGGATTGGACCGGAGACGAATTCCAGCTACACCAATGTGCTCGTCATTGGGGAGAAGGAGAAAGAGCTGGTGCGCGGGGAGGTTGACCTTTCAAAACTCCCCGCGCAACGGTCCGGGACCAAAAAGGTTTGGCTTGACCCAGAGGAAATTGTGAGCTTCTTCTACGCTGTGGCTAAATGTCATAGAAATGTCATATTGGCTGAGTTCGTGAGGGCCCTACGTAAGCACGGAATTGAGGTGCGTGGTGATTACGACTATGAGGCCGAGTGGTTCAACCCCATCAAGGGGCCTTGGGTTGGGGATTTTCTGGCGGAGCTGTGCCTTTATGTGCTCAAACGCGGCTACGTAGTTTCGACAAACGATTGGAAAATAGACATAGATGACGGTGAGATCCTTACTATGCTTGAATACGGGCCGTTCGTGGTCCCGAATGGGAATTACTGGATTCTCTACGGAATCAATGAGGGGGCCGTCAGGTGGAAAGCCCGCATGGCCTTTCACGATGATCCTCTTGAGCCGGACCGGCCCGAGCTGATTGACGTAAAGATCACGAATGTCTGCCAGCACGGGTGTCCGTTCTGTGCAGAGGACTCTCGACCGGAGGGAGCACACGCCGATAAGTTCCTTTGGATGCTTGAAACCTTGCCAATTGGGACGGAAGTGACCATTGGTGGCGGAAACCCCTTACTGTTTCCGGACTTGGCCGATGTTTTGAAGAAATTGACTTACAGTTCTTGCTTTACCAGCGTGACGATCCGCGATCTCGACGCGACGGCGGAGAACATGCTGCTCCCGAATAGGAATTGGGGAATTTCTTTGACTCCGGGGGTGGATAGGAGTGGGTTGCTGCGCTTAATGCAGGAAAATGAGCTACCTTACCCGCAATTCGGTCAGATCACCCTCCACGCCATTCTGGGCGTGAATTCACTTGACGAGGTGCGGCTGGATTTGCCGCCCTTGTCGCGTTACAACGTGCTGTTCTTGGGGTATAAGACTAAGGGCCGCGGAGCCACGTTCAAACCCTCCGTCCCTGTGCCTACGTTTGAAGAATGCGAGGCTTTGGCTCACGACGTTCCGTCCATATCTTCGGTTGCCTTCGACCACCTTGCCTTACACCAGTTGGGAATGGACGAGGCGCAGGTCGAGACTGAATTTCCGCTCCAATACGGCGGCTCTGAGGGCGAGTTTTCTATCTACGTAGACCTCGTCCGTGGGGTGGTGAGGCGGAGTTCGTTTGGCGGTCCGGAAGTGCCTGTGATAGGGTGCCAGCCGGACTGGTGGCGGAGATACTGGAATGAGGTAAGACCTCGTAAGTAACGAGACACTTTTGAGCCCGCGGTAAGGCTCCCCCGCAGATCACTTCCCTTCCCTACCAGCCACCTACCCTGCCGCGGGCTTTTCTTTTTGATTTTACGCTTGACACAAATATTGTGTGTTGATATAATAGAATCATCACAACAAAGGAGGGCACCGTGAAGCAAATTACTACTTCTCCAGAGCACGTTGGGCAAATCGTTCGTCCCTGCTTCGTCTACGAAGTAAGGGACGAAGAAGCCGATACCCACCGCGGGGTGCAGCGGTGGGTGGAGGTGGAGCCGATTGAGTTCCTTGAGGAGGCCGAGATTCTCCTCAAGGGAGAGAAGCTCAGCGAAGAGGACGTAGAGGTCCTCTTCGAGGACGTGCGGATTGAGCCGGTCGTGGAGGACCGTGCTGTTGGCAGCGCGGTCATTCCCGAGATCCGCGCGGAGGTAAAAAGCGTGACCTACACCGACGCGGGCACCATCGTCCGCGTCGAGTTCTATGAGGAGGTATAAAACCATGGTAATCCCAATGAGTGGAGTATTCATTTACATCAATGAGGTGCTCCCACTCTCTCAGGAGCACCTCATGGAAAAGCTCCCGGAGTATATCCGGGAGGCAATTGGTGGGCATATCCGGGGGCACGTGCTTGATGGGCACCAGTTGTTATATCAGGCCCCGGATGGGCTCACCCATTTGAACCTTGTGGTCACCCCGCACGCCTTCAAACCGCCCACACAAATGCACCTGCCGGAGGACTTGAGCCTCACCCAACAGGGAGTGCTTCTGGTCCTTCTGGCGCACTATCTCAAGGAATCCGTTGAGGACTTAGCCCGCCAGTTTCGGCAGTTGCGCCGGGGCCTCCTAGTCGCTCAAGGCCTCACTCAGGCCTACCCGCACCTGCTGTTTGATGCCTGTGGGGCCTATGTGAAGTATGCCCGCCATCCCGGAGGTCCTTTCGGCACTGTTTTGGCCAACATGGAACTCGTTGTTTACTGGCCGGAGTATGCTCACCTCGTAATCCCGACTTATACGACGCACCCCATGAACATAATGAAGGAAAAACGCGGGCTTTATCAAGCCATTGTCGGTCCGGATCAGTTCTGGTTTCGGCTCCAGCCGCATTTCCATACGATGCTCCGGCGGGATGCGAATGGGAAGATCTATGCTGTGGACTACTATCGGGGGCAGGTCGAAGACGGGCATCTTAAGCGGGCGGAGGACCTTAAGGTGTCCATGGAGACCTATGTGCGGAATCGCCTCGGCCCCTATTTGATCCTGCCGCGAGATGCTGTTGTGGAGGGGCATAAGGTAGTGAAAGATCCCGAAATTAAAAGTCTGACATTTAAAGATTACGCGATTATCACCCACCCGCGTCACGGCCTCATTTACGGCCCGCCGCAGTGGGTGGCGATAGATGCAACGGAAAGCTAAGGAGGTGGGGATGCTTCTCGTGACCGGTAACCAGCCACTATGGGCACTTTTTAAGGCGCTGGAGTCCATCCACCTCGGGAGTTCCGTAATCTTAGTCAGCCCTCATAGCCGCGAGTTGACGGCGTGGCTCCGTGCCCGCGGGGTCAAGTCGCTTTCCCTCTTAGGCCACGTCCCGATCCACCCCTGGGAGCTTGACTACCGCCACGTGGTCGTCCTGTGGGATGGGGTGGACGAGAAGGCGGCCAAGTGCATCATCACCGCCCGGGAAAGATGTGGTTGCACTTTTCACTTCATTCCGGACCCCAAGCAATTTTCTATCTGGTCCGGGTTGGGGAAAGTGGAAGTCGTTTGCGTCCCGGTCTCAGGGTATCTCACGCGGAGCGGGCACGGCGTGTTGGGAAAGGGATTGGCTTTGCAAGCCAAGCTGTGGTTTCCGGAGGCCCACAAGATCCTCGGTTACAGTCTCCGGAAATTCGGGAATTTCCCCACGGTGCTTGGGGAGGTCAAGGGAACTTACGTCATGACCTTCCCTACCAAGCCGGTCCAGGAAATTTATCCTTGCGAGGTAATTCCGGAGGGCCGGCGATACGGGTTCAAGCCCGGAGATGTCGTCCCGGGATTCTTACTGCCTGACGATCCGGAAGTAATCGAGGCTGCAGCACGCGCCTTGCGCCAGGCCATAGGGCCCGGGACGATTTACCTGCCGTGGATAGAGTATTTGGAGGCCTTGCGGCCCCTTAAGGACACTGCGGCCATGTTGGTCGATGAGCAAGGGCCGCGGCCTTTAAAGGAGGTGTAAGTGGAGCTGATTCCTGGATATTGGCGGGATAGGACCGGTCGGTTATGGCGTATTTCGGAGATGAGCACGCCGCATCTCAAAAATCTCAGAAACTTGTTAGCTCAGGCCTACCGTGCGGCAGCGGAAGCAGAGGATCTGATAGCGGCCTGGGCGATTGACAACAAGTTGGAAGAGATTGAGGAGGAGATCCTTAGAAGGGAACTCGATCCTCTTTACGGTGAAGAGCCCTATGACCGCACCAAACGCACTTTGCAGGCGTTTAAGCGGCGAAAGGCAAAGAAATAGGAGGTATAAAATGCTCAAGCAAGTATCCTTTGAGGGAGAGATAACTGTCAAGTTTGACTGCGGGTGTTCGGTGACTTTTGAAGTTTCATGCGAAAACACACTAACGAAAGTAAACCGGAAATCCTATGCGTCGTGCTCGGAACACGGTGGTGGTCTTTTATTAGCAGTCGACGGCGAAGAGATACTAGAAATGATTGGAAAAGTTCTTAACCTGCCATCACTTTACGATTTGTTGCTTCTCCATGACAAAGTTATCTCTCCGGCGTCGTTGATGGAAGTCATTTGATAAGGAGGAAAGGAGATGGATTTGAAACCAGTTCTTGATTTTGCCGTAAAAGCCCTGCCTAACGATTACAACCCTGACACCGAATGCTTCTTCGGAATGCTCCTTTTCCGGCGCAAGTGGGCAATTCACTTTGCACCGGAAAAGGAGGGGGAACTTCGCAAGACCTTCCGCGGGGATGAAACCCGCCTCGGAGGCCAGGTGCTTTACGGCCCCTTACAGAACGTCGCCGTCGGCCTCATGCAGTTGGCCTTGCTACGTGAGCTACCAAAGATTATTTGGATCAAAGACACGGTGTGGGCGACGGATACCCTCTGGTGGATGTATCCCCATGCCATTTCGCTCATGGTTACCTTCGAGCCGCGGTCTCATACACGGGCCGTAAAAAAGCTGGTGCCCGAGATGGTGAAGCGCGCCATCGCCGAAGGTCCGGACTCCGTGCTTCCGGCCAAGATGTTTCAGCAGATGGTGAGCGCGCAGCACCGGGACAACAGTCGTAGACGCTTTGTGATGCTTGATTTTGATGAGAAGGTAGAGGATGAGCATGCGGTGCGAATTGTCGAGGCGTTGAGGGGCGAGGGTCTTGACATGCGCTATGCGGTCAAGACTCCGACCGGTGGTCTCCATGCGATTGTTGGGATTGATGATGTCGCGCGGGCGCATATTTTCAAGGATAAACTTGAAATACTGAAAGATCTGGTCGATTTACGCAAGGTTGAAGTCAAAACCGGGCAGTGTATGACGCATGTGCCCGGTGTAAATCCTTACGTTAAGGTAATCTACGGTCTATGATAAGTTGCCCCGGGACCTTTCGGTCTTCCGGTGTCCTCCTTACCCAGCAAAAAGGTTCCGGGGCTTTCTAGTCTAACTTTAGGGGGTATCTAAGATGAGACAGCGAATCATTTTTATCCTGATTGGTGTTGCAATTACGTCGTGTATTTTCCTTACTACGATCGGTGTTTTGCACATTATGAATAAGCCGGCACGTGGTATGTATGAGAAGGTTGTTGTAGCTGATGATGACTCACTTTGTAAATCATTTGCGTTGTTTAAGTGTGTTGACCGCACACTCAGACGCGATAAGTGCGTATTGGTTGATAACGTAACTAAGTGTGTCGATGTTCCGCAGTGGTATGCGCGTGCCGATAAGAAAGAGAAAAAGATGGAAGATGATGATGGTAACCCTTACATACTGATTTTTGCTGCTATGGCCTTGTTTTGGTCTGCCATAGCAGCAAGCAGAGATTGAGGGGGTGTAATATGTTCGCGTTCATTGTCTCCACCTCTAATAAAACGTCTGTGTGGGTGCGAGTTGGTAATCATGGGAGAGTGTTTACTATCTTGCCGTTTGGTTTTGGCAAGAAAACTAATGATGGGATAGTTGAACGGTGGTTTGGTATTTCTGTGTTTCTTGATCTCATACTTGTCTACCACGGTGTGCAGGATGAGATGTTCAATACTCCGCAACGCAAGTATTTTAGATTTATTACTTATAGTGTGATTTGGAGTGGAAAGGAAACAACTCATTATGGAGAAGGAATAGATTATGCCGGAAACAAGGTGCGAGTTGTTGCACACGTGACACCACGCAAGTGGCAGTTTAAGCTCTTTAATCTGCTGCCGATAAAGACGGTGAGAGGAAAATTAGTTTATGCAGAATATGATCCATACGTAGTAAACAAGCGTGGGGATAAGGTGATTTCTAGTTGCGCACAAGTAAGGGGTTCAAAACCGTGGCAAGCTGGGTTGAAGGATGAACTCGCGTGCTTTAAAGAGACCGACCCCGTTTCCGGGGCCGGTTAGGGACTCACCCCTCGACTGGCTCTATTAAGATCTCATAGGGCCCGAACTCACTGTCGTCCCCGTCCCAACCCTTAAAGGGCTTCCCTATGACGGGCTCGGGGACGCACCAGGGTCGGGCGACGTTGGTGTATTCATTCTTCACCCACGTGAAGAGCTCCTCTTCGGAGGAAAACTCCATGACGGAGGCCTCCGGAGGCCACTGGCCATACACGTCTCTTACTGTAATTTTGAACTTCATCATAAACCCTCCTTTCTGAGTTTCATCTTTCTGTCCCAAAGCAGCGTGCATACGGCCATGGCCTGATTAAGGGAGCCGACCGTGGGCACGAAGACACACTTTTTGCCCTCCGGGACCGTAAGGGTTCCATCTTCCGGGCCCACGATATAAAGCGCCCGCTTTGGGTGCTTGAAATCTTCCAAACTTTCACACCCGTCACCCAGCTCTACGTAGACGTGGGTGACGCCAACGATGCGCGGGAGCTCGTCGCATTCAATTACCGGCAGGCTCCCCGCGGTGTTCAGAGTGTCGGTAGGGACGCGACGATACCGACACCCTACCAGGAACACCGCACTGGCCCCGTAGTTCAGGGCCAGGCGCAGAATCGACCCGAGGTTTTCTTTCGTCTTGCCGCCTACAATGGCAATGGCGAAAAACTCACCGGGCGGCTTAATAGCTTTCGATTCCCTGCTATACATTTCTCTACCCCCTTAAAAAACTGTTAAAAGAACGCGCTTGTCTTTGTATTCGACGACAACCAAAGTGAACCAAGGACAATACACTTTGGCCCTCATCCAGTTGGGGCCGAACTTCTGTATTTTGATTTTGCCCCCGTAGGTGAGCTGCTGGTGCACCGCCTTGGGGCTGAACTTGAGCCCCACACGCTCCTTCCAACGCTTGAGGAAGTGGGAAGTGAAGATATATTCTTTCCCACTTCCGTTTTTCCACTTAAGTAACTTCTTTTCCATTCTCTCCTCCTCTTTCTTCTGTTTTTTGTCCGGTTCGGTGTGGAGTCCTTCTACTTTTGCAAAAAACTCCTCACCGAACTCCCCGATCTTCATGTAGCGCTCTTCTACTACGCCGTCGCGCTTCCGCTTTCGGAACCCATGCCGCACGAGGAAGCAATACCAGCAGTTATAGATCTCGTGCGGCAAATAACGGTCGCCGTAGCGCCACCCGGCGTGGTAGAGCTCTATGGCCATGGCGTAGGCTTCCTGACGCCAGTCCTCGACGAGACCACGCCGCTTCACCGTGTCCCAAAGGTAGCCGAAACGTTGCTTCCAAATTTTGAAAGCAACGCCGGCCAATCCGTCCGCCTCGCCAGGAAGCCTACACCGTTTCATCACTACACCTCCGGCCTCTCAAAAGGAATGGCCTTACCGCCCTTTCCGTATCCGTAACCGCCCTTGATGACCCAGGTGCACGGCCCCACGTCATAAGACACGACTTCAAGCCTGAGTCGGTCGCCCCACCTCCCCGCGGGGGTGTGGGCCCAGTCCTCCCACTCAAAGGCCACCTCCTCCTTCCAAAGCTCTATCGGAGAGGTGACCTCCTTCGGCAGAGGCTCGAATTCGATGGAGCACTGTTTATTCGGTGCCCAGTGAGAGCCTCTACCGTGGTGGGCGGCCTTCTCCGTAAACCAGCCACGGACGTAGCCATTACAGAGCGGGAGGTGCATGTCCTCTCGCTTTTCATGCCTCCAGATCAGGACAGCCGGCCTCCAATAAGGCCGGAGGCGGCGGGGAAGGACGATAGTGCCCTCTTCAAAGGACGGGTCATCACACCCTATCACCGGGTGCGATGCACGTGGGCCGAAGTCCAAGACCATGGGGTCCATGAGGAAGACTTGTCCTTCGCCGTCTATGACGGCGAAGCCCTCCGGAATCTGGGCGTCCGGTTTAAGACACCCGTCCGCGTCATAGCACTTCCGCACCACCTCCCAGATGCGCGGAAGGAGGGCAGTGTAGTGTCTTGACCTCCACGCCACGATGGGCTCCCACCTCACGTGGAGGTCAATCCAAGGACCTTTGCCCCGAACCTGAACGCGGGGACAAGTAGCCTTGACTCCCCGGCTGGTTGTGGTTGGGAAGTCGACGCTGACCTGGTCGGAATGGAATCCGCCAACTGCCACGACGTTTGCACCTGTAACCCTCAACATTCACTACCTCCTTTATTTATTTTCCCACCATTATACCTACACACCATATTAGTGTCAAGCACCTATTTACACGAATAC
>JAADCS010000001.1 GCA_013154295.1 Thermotogae bacterium | reverse complement strand
CGTCCTGGGCGTGTGGAGGAGGAGGGATAGCATAAAGGGACTGGAGTTCGTATATGAGGCACCCTTCTTGAGGTTCTTCACATCAACCTTCCGTAAAAAGGGGTAAAGAACAGTACAATTTACAAAGAGGGGGCTACAGCCCCCTTTTTGCTATTTCGGAAGTGTTATACTTCTTTACACAAACGAGGGCCTATTAGACGATAAGTTCTTTTTCCATCTATGGCACTACTTTTGGAGATAGGATTTTTCCCTTCGGCTTGAACGCAAATATGAAATTGGACTACAGGGGAAGGTGGGAAACTTTTTGAAGGTGCCATCCAGCAGGAATGTCTAAAAGCTCTGGATTGAATGCGAAAGAGTACTACAATTTAGGTGATGGTGCGGGTAGCATGACCGGAGAAGTAACAGGCTAAAATTTGGGAGAAACATCGCTGATACTGTTTAAGCAAAACGAATGTTCGAAGGGGTGAGAGGATAATATCCCTAACTTGACTTTTATAGCGAAATCTTTGCTATCGTTCCTTTCCAAATCTTTGCCTAAAACTAACATTGTGAGGCTAAATGGCCTCCAAGTGAAACCAGCTTTTTCGCGCTCTTAAGGAATGGGAGAAATGGTATTTAAACCTTCTTAACCCAAAGCGATATTCTTTCAACCGCTCCCGTAGGAACATGTCGTCAGTGTTAAAACTCCGGAGACACTTTAAAGGGAACAGTACGACTCCATTTGCAGACAGGTGGTTTGCCGCTATAAAATACGAGTAATTATGGTGTTCCTGTTAAATCTATCGGCAGTCTCGTTCATGTTCCGCTACGGGGGTTCAGATACGGATGAGGGATACGCGGGTATCAACGCTTCCGATGGTGGATTCGTGGTTGGTGGGATATGGGGAAGCTACGGCTCCAACGGAGACTTTGGCATAGTGAAGTACAACTCCTTAGGAAACTTGACCTTTGGTCATGCTTTGGGTACTCCAGCGGAGGATAGAGCTTACGGTATAACCGAGATAGACGCTGGATACATTTTGGTCGGTCGTACGTCTTCCTCCTCCGGTTTCGGTGGATACGATGCCCTGGTAACTTTAGTGAATGGAAGCGGTTCCTTAATTTGGGCGCGGTATCTGGGAACCTCCATGAACGAGTATCCCTACTGGGTAGTACAGGATGATGATGGTCAAATCTTGGCAGCTGGCTATTCCGTGTCGTTTGGGAACGGGGTATGGATCTTCAAAATGGATGATCTGGGTAACCTCACCTGGTCCGTATCGCTGGAGTTTACCGATCCGTCCATGGCGAGGGAAATACGCGTGGATGCCAACGGTAGGTACATCCTAGCAGGTAGAGTCGGTCCCCCTTCCAACTACGACGCTTTGCTGATACGTACGGACGATGCTGGCAACCCTCTTTGGTCCCTTAGGGTTGATATAGGGAGTGAGGATAGACTCTTCTCGGTAACCCAGACACCATCGGGTGACTACTGTGCCGCTGGATATACCAACGCAGATGGGGATTACGATATACTGCTTATGCGGGTGGATTCACTCGGAAACTTGCTGTGGATAAAGAAGATAGGCGGATCCTCCAACGATCAGGCCTTCGGTGTGGCTTCCTCCAGTGATGACGGATGTGTGGTCGTGGGATTCACTTTCTCCTACTCCCACGATCTACTAGGTTTTGAGGATGCCATAATAATAAAAACGGATCCGTCTGGGAATCCAGTGTGGGCGCGCATCTTCTGGGGTAGTAGCTTTGGAGATGCAGGCAACAGCGTTCATAGATCCCCCGACGGTGGCTTTCTGGTGGTCGGTAACAGTTACAAGTTAAGTGGATTCTCCACGGTCTCCGACTGGTTTATTACTAAATTCTTGAGCGATGGCACAGTTTGCACCGATCAGTATTCCTCCGTTTCCCCCTCTTTCTCTACACCGACTTACACGTTAAACACATCGCTTCCCACGTTTCGCGATAGGACGGCCAGCACGAACATAGGTACCGCATTCCTGACGGTCCAATCTCTCCCCGCCGACACGGTTGAATTCTGTACTCCTGTAGGCCATGACAACGATCTGGCCGTTGGAGAGATGAGTAGATGTTCCACGGATGAAAGGATTCTGGAGATCTATACAGCTGACGGAAGGAGGTTCGACTCCTTAGAAGAGGCACCCAAGGGTCTGCTCCTTCTACGAACCGAGAGGGGCTGGCGCAGATTTATCAAGAGATGGTAGGTTTTCGAAGGCAGCGTAACGCTAATAGTAGCGTCGTGAGAAGGAAGACGTAGGCTCCAACTCCAACCCACCCGATTTCCAATCTCAACGAGGGAAAGTTCAAGGAGGCTGCTTTAACCACCACCCACTCAAGGATGTCATAAAATAGAGATGCAGAATAGGCGAAGGGATAGGGAAATAGAAGAGCCAGAAGTTGAGAATACATAAAGAGCCCCATAAGGGGAATCACAAGCAGGTTAAGAGGAAGATAAAGAAGAGCATACTTGCCAAAGTAGTGTAAAGCAAAAGGGAGGGAGTAAGCTGCGGCACCGAAAATGGCACCTAACCTGCCACGAAGAACGATCAGGCCTGTTATGGCCGAGTAGGATAACCACAGAGAGGGGGAGAACAGCCAGAGAGGTTTTAGGTATAGGGAAAAAGCCAAAGAAATAGCCAAGACGTTAAGAGGTTTTAGGGGTCTGGCCAATAAAATACCTCCCGAGAAAAATGTTAGCATGAGGGCAGCCCGCACAACCGAAGGTATGAAACCGACGACCCAAGCGTAGAGCCAAACCAACAGAGTAGCCAGCAAGGGGGCTATAATCCCTGGGCTAAGAAGACGTAAAAGGTAGTAGACCGCGAAGAAGATTATACCCACATGCAATCCGGATATGGCCAGAACGTGTCCCGTTCCTGTATCATAGAAGGCTCTCTTTAGATCCCACCTAACGTTTCTGACACCGGTTATAACCGATAGGGCAAACCGAAACTGATCCCCAGATCGTGTGGCCACTATCAATCTATCGGATATCCAACGATAAAATGCCCTTATACCCTTTTTAAAGATAGCTTCCTCAACGGTGAGGGTATCGGAGTGTAACCTGCCAAAAACCACAACTTCATCAACCGGAAAAGCCTCCCTTTCTCCGTTGAGAACGACCACTTTCTTGGCTTTCACCTTCACCCAAGCGTTTTTGCGCTTCTCTTTCAATATCATACCGTGGCCTCTATCAAATATGCTAACTACGTACCATCCATATCCCCCTTTAACGTTCTCCCTTCCGTTCAGGAGAAAGTACATGCGAGCATATCCCAAGATTCCGATCAAACCGAGCAAAATACTGGCATTCCTTCTCCCACTTAGAAAGAAAAACACAGGGATTAAAAAGAGGAAACCCCACCAAACCGCTCCCAAAAGACCTGTCAAAAAGGTTATGGAGATCAGCAAGGGATAGTAGATTTTAAATTCTACGCGGGAAATGTGGATAATTGGGAAAACCTTGAAACCTCTTTAGAATTGGCCCTTATGTCTCTGAGGAGGTTTCTGTTTCTTTCATACATCCTCTCTCTCATCGTTTTCAAAGCGTATGTGACCGTGGTGGCCTTCACGGGTGATTATCCCTTGTTTACGAGTGACGCACAGGATTACATGCGTATAGCCCATAATTTGCGGACTTATAGTGTGTTTTCTAGCGATCCCCATCCACCCCTAAAGCACGATGTTATAAGGATGCCCATCTACCCGGTAGTTCTGTCTATTTTGGGATCCAAAGGTACGTTACTCCTTCAAAACCTCCTTTTAATTTTGGCCGTTATGACCTTGGTGATGCGCGAAGAGAGGGAGAAGGCGATGCTCCTGTTTTTATCTCCTACAGTCAGTGTATTCACCAACCAAAATCTTACGGAAGGTCTTTACGTTCCCTTGCTGGTATTCGTTCTCCTTTATAAAGGTAGGTTTCAAGGAATACTTTGGGGTATTCTGGCCCTTCTGCGCCAAGCTACCCTGTTGCTCTTCCCCCCCCTGCTCCTTTTGGAGGGATTGCGAAGGAGATCCTGGAGGTTCATTTTGCTCAATGCTCTCCTCTTTATTCTCCCCGTGGGTCTTTGGATGACAACGAACGCGGTTCTAGGTGGTGCACCTATATTCTCCGGTGTTTTTACCACCACCTTGACTGTATATCTGATGAGTAAATTTACGGACGTTTCATCTCTTTTAAATGCTTACAACGAAATTCCCACGATGGGAGAATGGATTTCTAACATGACTAAGGTTGTTTTTCCTTGGATTTTATCCCATCCTATGGAAACTATAGGAGTGTGGTTAAAAGGTGTGGTCTTTACCCTCTTTAAGGCTATTCCACGCGGCTATCTAAAGATATTCGGTCCTCTTTGGCCATTGGCTTATCTTCTATTTTATCCCTACCTACTGTACATTTACCGGAGGATTTTGGGAGATCGTGGCTTAACAGCCGTGGGCCTTTTCTATATCCTTGGTGTGGCTTTACCAGGATCCCCTCGCCTACGACTGCCGGTGGAGATTTTAGCCATCCTCAAACGTTCTACGGGCATAAAATCCTGGTAATGTGGATCATCATAGCCTACTCACACGATTTCGTGATGGTTCCTATGCGCGACAGCGTTAGATTGGCCACAGATATTTACAAACCCACCTTTTACAGTGGGCAACTTCATACCATTTTAATAAGGACGCCCTACGGCCGTACGGACGTTGGACTTTCGGCTTTTATCCCTTACATCACGGACGTGAAGGGGTACGCTTTGGTTATACAGAGTGTAAGAGGTTTTCAGGGAAGTGAGGGGGATCCCCAAGTGTTTAAAACAGATGCTTGGGGATCGCTTCAGGATGGGTATGACGCCGTCAGCTGGATAATATCCCAACCCTGGTCCTCCGGTAAGGTGTGCGGGGCATGGTTTTCGGCTATGGGGATAACCCAATATTTACTGTCGGGAACCTACCACCCGGCTTATAAATGTGCGGTTCCCTTGGTAGGTGCACATAGTATGTATCATTATGCCGCCTTTCAAGGGGGGGAGTTTAGGAAGAACCTGGTTGAAGGGTGGCTTGGGGGTTTGGGAACACCTTTTTTGATCGATTCGGTGGCAAACCATCCACTCTACGATAGCACCTGGCAGCTTCTAGATCTGAACACGCGTATTGCCGGCGTGAATGTTCCCATGTTGCACTTCGCTGGATGGTTCGATCTCTTTTTGGAAAGCCAGATTGAGGCCTTCAACCGTCTCCAGTTTGAAGGGGCACCACTGGCACGGGGAAACCAGAAACTGATAATAGGACCCTGGACCCATCTGGGGTTCGGTCAAACGGACCAAGGAGATATGAGCTTTCCGTCGGAGGCAGGCCTATCCGTGACCGAGTTGGTTAATATGATGGGTACCTGGTACGACTATTGGCTTCGGGGGGAAAGTAACGGCGCAGACGATTGGCCACCAGTCAGATTTTACGTAATAGGATTGAATCGCTGGGTGGAAGCTGACACTTTTCCTCCCCGTGGCGTATATTACCGAAACTGGTACCTGCGCGGGGATGGTACTCTATCGTTGAGTCCCCCACCATCCGCGGACAGTTTCTCTACCTACGTGTATGATCCTGATGACCCCACCCCTTCTATAGGGGGTAACGAGATGGACCTGCCTGGTGGAGACGGTCCCAAGGACCAGAGACCACTTTTAAGTCGTTCCGACGTTCTAATCTTCCAGACACCCCCTCTAACGGATACTCTGGTGATCATAGGAAGCGTGAAGGCGAAGCTCTACGTTTCAAGCGATCGTTACGATACCGATTTCATTGTACGGCTGGCTGATGTATATCCAGACGGCAGAGCCATACTCATCTCCGATGGTATAACCAAGGCACGATTCAGATACGGATTTGACAGGGAAGTATTTTTGACCCCCGGTGAGATAGACTCCCTTGAAGTAAAGGTCTGGAGTACAGCGTGGGCTATCATGCCTGGTCATCGCCTTATGGTAATAATATCTTCGGCAAGCTACCCAAGGTTTGAGGCCAATCCAAACACTGGTGCCCCGTTCCAGAGAAATGACACGTTCAAGTTGATCGCCACCAACCGAGTGTATCACACTGCCCTATATCCGTCTTACTTGAGTATACCCATACTTCCTACAACCGAGGTTCTCGAGAGGAAAGATGTGCGGATAGCTTTTGAACTCAAAGGTAGCACTCTATGCCTGAATGAAAGGGGAGTCCTATACGATGCCTCCGGCAGGATGAGATGGTCGGGACGAGGTTGTTCACCGCACTTACCCAAAGGCGTTTATTTCTTAAAGGTTAAAGATGAGGTCAGAAGGGTGATTCTCCGTTAGAATCCCGTCTTGGCAAAGGTGGAAGAAACTTTATTGAGTGGATGGGGGAACTATCCTAAAGCCAGAGTCAAACTTCTCTCTCCCTCCTTCTATAATGAGTTGCCGCGTCTTTTAAAAAAGAGTCTCATAGCCAGAGGATTGGGACGTAGTTACGCGGATCAATCCCTCAATGATGGGGGGTACGTTTTGAATCTCAACCCCCTAAATAGATTCTTAAAGTTCGACGAAATAAACGGCATCCTGAAGGCGGAGGCGGGAGTATCTTTAAAGGAGATTCTGGAAGTCTTTCTTCCCAAGGGATGGTTTCCCTATGTTACACCGGGAACCAAATATGTAACCTTAGGGGGTATGATTGCCAGTGACGTACATGGCAAAAACCACCATAGGGAAGGATCGGTCTCTGAACATGTGATCTCTTTGACCCTTCTGACACCTAAAGGTGACTTTTTGCACCTCACCCCCAAGGATGATCTCTATTGGGCTACCGTAGGAGGGATGGGTTTAACGGGTATAGTAACGGAAGTTGAACTGAAGCTTCGCAGAGTTGAAACCTCCTATATCCTTTACCGGGCCTTTCGTGTTGCAAACATAGATGCCATGTTGGATGTTTTTTCCAAATATGATCCCCACCATACTTATTCGGTGGCCTGGATAGATTGCTTAGCTGGAGGAAAGAATTTAGGTCGCGGTGTCGTCATGTTCGGTGAACATGCTCCTTTAGAAGCCTTGCCTAAAAAACTCAAAAGGAACCCCCTTTTCTTTAAAAAAGGCCCTCAATTGAAATTCCCTTTTTACGCGCCCTCCTTTCTTCTTAATGACCTGACCATGAGATTATTCAACTGGGCGTACTACTTAACTCATCCCACGTACGAAGGATTGGTAGATTACGAAAGGTTTTTCTACCCCCTTGATTCCATAGAGAGTTGGAACAGAGCCTATGGCCAAAGAGGTTTCATCCAGTTTCAGTTTGTGATACCCTCAGCTGAAGATATGAAACTTATCTTGGAAAAAATCGTAAAACATGGTGGAGGTTCCTTCTTGGCTGTCCTCAAAAGGATGGGTAAACAAAGGGGGTATCTACCATTTGGCATCCCAGGGTGGACCCTAGCCTTGGATTTTCCTATAAAATCTGGTCTCTTTGATTTTTTAAAACCTCTTATGCGGGAGATCGTGGATAGAGGGGGTAGGTTTTACCTAACTAAGGATGCTCTTATGGATGAGGGGCTTTTCAAGGCTTCATATCCGGGTTTTCCCAGGTGGTACGAACTAAGGAGATCCGTAGATCAGGATGGAATACTCTCCTCGGATCTGGCAAAACGTTTGGGAATGGCTTGAATCCCCTGTAAAATAGTCGTATCGGTTTAAGTGATACGCTCTTGGTAATCTCGCTCCTGTCGTTGGGGGATCCGAAAGGTGCTCAAGTTGAAGCTTTGCGTTTGGGTAACTCTTACCTTTACGCTAAAGCCCTAGCTGCCGGGGGCGATACCTTGGGTGCCATAAACGTTCTTATGAGACTCAAGGATTGTAAGGCTAAGCGGTACATGATGGTTCTCTCCTTGGCTAAGTTCTACCTTGAAACTACTGAGGATCTCTTAAAGGATAGTCTTTGCTTCACGGGCAGGGATAGGATCCTATTTAGAGCTTACACCCTAAACTTCACTGACGATCCCCTATCTGATTCTCTCAAGGCGATCCTTCCACCGCTCCTCGATCCGTCTAAAGCTCTGCTGTTCAACTTAATCCCCGGTGGGGGGCTTCTATATACGGGCAAGCCATGGCAGGGGTTGAAAACCTTTTTAGCCGTATCCGTTGGATTAGCCGGTATAACCTATTCCATAAAGAAAAAACACTACGTAGATGCGATTATCTGGTATCTCTTTTGGGAGAACCGCTTTCTCATGGGGAGCTTCCAAAACACTCTGTCTTCTGTGTGGGAAGAGAACAGAAGACGTCTTAAACCTTACTTTGAACGTATTCTGAAAATGCTGGAAGAGGGTTCATCGGGTCAGGTAGAGAACCCTATGATTCCTGAAGAGAAGAATTAAGGTTTTCATGCCCGGTGCTAACCTTTTCTTCTCATCATCCGGCAAACTTTCAAATACTTCAAGCAAACCATTTTTAAGTAAAAAATTGGTCTGATCAATGTAGATTTTCGCCTTAAATCCATTTTTCCGAGCAATGTTTTTTATTTGTGTAAAATTAATGAAATGGGTTATATCGCCCCTTTCCGTCAGGGCATCCAATCCATGTACAACTCTGTGAAACCTATATCCTTGAAGTGTGCCATCGGGAGCCAGTAGGGGAAATTCTTCTTCGTCATACCCGTAGTCGAATATCAGAACTCTATCCGTTTTCTTGAATATCTCTTTCAAAAATCCTTCCATACCTACCCCCTCGTCATACACGAAACCTTCTTTTACGGGACCGAGGTAGTGTTTAGGACCCTCGGAAGGTATCAAGGCGAACTTTCCTTCATCAACCACTACCTCGTACCATCGTCCGTTTTTAAACACGTATCTGTTGGATGGGAATGCGTCCAACACCTCGTTGAGGAGGTAAGCATCGGCTTCTACCAGTTCTCCAACTGTCCTCCATCTTTCACCCCATTTCTTTAACCTCTTCCACTGGAATTTCAAAAGGTGGGGGCTTCTTTCATAAGACAGGACGGTTATATCAGTGCTTTTTAAGATGTCCTCCGCCAGATAGCCTTCCCCTCCTCCAACCTCCAGGAGAATTTTGACCCCCTCCCTCTGAAGGAATCGTCCCACGGTGTATCCGAAGAGAGGTGAGGCATGAGGTGCGGTGAAGAAGTCACCCCTTTTACCTATGCGAACATAACGGGTGTAGTAGCCGTCTTCACCGTAAAGAAGCTCTTCTATGAGATCGCTCAAGCGTTTAGGGTACATCTACCTTCTCCACCCCAAATTGCCCATCCTTCAGCGTGAGTATGGCGAAGGAACGCCTCCGGCTGAAGAGGGCATCCGTGGGAGAACCCGGGTTAAGGAGATACACACCCTCCAGCTCTCCGAAGAACCATCTATGGCTGTGGCCAAAAACTATCAGATCCACTTCCAACCGTTCCCTTTTGAATTTCTCTCTCACTCTGCGTTCTATACCCAAGGGTGACCCCATCCCATGATATACACCTATCCGCACTCTCTCAAACGTCTCCACCCTCAACTCCGGCAACATGCTCCAAATATCGGGATCGTCCATGTTACCACTCACACCTATAACAGGTTTCAAACTCTCCATTTCCCTCAAAGCTGACAGCGATGTGAAGTCACCGGCGTGAATTATAAGATCTACCTCTTCCGCTCTCTCATAGAACGTGTCTGGAAGAAAGTTAGCCCTATGGGGTATATGGGTATCTGCCGTTACCAGGATCTTCATCTTCTACGGTTCCGTTCGCGTCTCGCTGAAGAGTATTGCCAAGGTGGGGAATATTGCGTACCCCAATATGAAAAGTCCGGTTGAATACAATTTTTCCCCCACCATAGTTAGGTAAAAGGCTGCCAACACCGAAAGGATCGCTCCTATCCAGAATGACCAGCTTAGGGTTGTTAGCTTGGGTGCTTTCATAGGATCCTATTCTAAGGACGCTTCCGGATTAGAGTGCGCCAAGAATGAATCCAGTCCCAAGAAGTATCCAGCATGCCAGCTAGCCTAACTACGTTGGCCCCAAGGGCAGCGGCATCGTCGTAAGCTTCACTTTTGCGTTCATCATCCCATCTACGGATGAGATAGGCTGCTCCGACCGGTGGAAACAGGAAACCCATTTGGCTCAAAGTTAACATCAGGTTGGAGGCCACCTGTGAGGCTCCTTCCTCCTCGCCCACCACCAAAACTCCTCCCACCTTACCCCGTAGCATGAAAGCTCCAAGATTCTCCAGAGAAGTCATCCGCTCCACCAGGACCTTCAATAGGGATGAAGGTGAATACCAATATACCGGCGTGGCGAAGAGTATGGCGTCGGCCTCCAACATCTTCCAAACCAGAGAAGTAAAGGCATCTCCAAGCCGGTCTCCAGTACAGTTTTCGAGGTTACAAAGGTTCGGGTTTTCGCTATAGCTACCTGTGCAAAAGTGTAGGTTGAGCATGGATAGATGCACCAGAGAGATTTCTGCTCCACTACGGGAGGCAAACTCAAGGCTATGCCGCAGATATGCTGCCGTCCAACCGTCGGTTCGGGCCGAGCCATTTACCCCCAAGACCTTAACAGCCACGGAGCCGATTCTAAGGTGGGTTTGGAAGGGGTGTTTCTACTTGAGACCTACGCGCCGTAGCCCTCCTGTATAATACCCTCCATGGCCAAAATCCTTCTAAACGATAAAGAGGTAGTTTTCAACGAGGGGGAAACGATCCTTGAGATTGCATGGAGGAACGGCGAAAAGATACCCGTTTTTTGTTATCACCCTAAGTTACCTGTATGGGCAGGATGCAGGGTGTGCCTGGTGGAGGTGGAAGACAGGCGTGGTCGTAAGGGGTTGAAACCTGCCTGCGCCACAAAAGCCGAAAACGGTATGAAGGTTTGGACAAGAACCGAGACCGTTAAAGAGACCCAAAGGTCCGTAGTAGCTCTTCTTTTGACGAACCATCCCCTTGATTGTCCCGTATGTGATAAGGGCGGAGAGTGTGATCTTCAGGATATAACCTACCTGTTCGGACCTACCACGAGCAAGTACACCTTCCCCAAGAGACTTTATCCCAAACGCGATGCCGGTCCTTACTTCGACCTTGAACCCCACAGGTGTATCCAATGTTTCAAGTGTTCAACCTTCTACTGGATCATAGGTGGTGGCAAGGATTGGTCCATGTTTGATAGGGGGTGGTATACGGTCTTCGGTCCGGAGAAGGATCGTTTTCTTAATAATGAGTTCTCCGGTAATCTCATAGAGGTGTGTCCCGTGGGTGCTATAAACGGGACCGACTACAAATACTACACGAGACCCTGGAACATAGAGAGGGTTCCCGCCATAAGTCCAGAGGACTCTTTGGGAGCCAACGTTCTGGTAGAGGTTATAAGCCGCAAACCCTACAGTAGGGGTCGCATGGTGATGGGAGGTAGGCGAGAGGATGTCCACAGGATAGTCAGGATAAACGGCCGCGAGAATCCTGATGTCAACGAATTCTGGATAAGTGATCGTGATAGGTTTTCTCATCAGTACGTGTACGATCATAAAAAACGTGTGGATTATCCACATCTGAGAGGAAAGGATGGTAAGTGGGTGAAGTTGAACTGGAAGGTGGCGCTGGATTGGGTAGCCCACAATTTGAGCGATGCCAAAAGAGTGGCCATGCTCTCTGGCGGTCGTGGTACCAACGAAGCCGCCTACGCTGGCCATAAGCTAATGCAAGAGATTTTGGGGGGCGATCTGGATTTCAGACCACCCCATATGGCCTACAGGGAAGATCCCATAAAGAAGGTCGTGGGTTATTCCGCTTCCACTGCTAAGATAGCTGATATAGACAGGTCTGATGTGATAGTTATCTTTGGAGATGTCAGGGAGACCGTTCCCGGTATAGGCATAAGGTTGGTGAGAGCTGCTCGTAGGAGAGCTAAACTCTTCGTTCTAAACCCTTACAGAGAGAGGTACGTTAGAGATGGTTGGGCGAGGTGGATTAAGATGGAGCCAGGTTCCGAGACGGAGATTTCCTACCACCTGGTTAAAGGGGAAGGACCCGACTATCTCCGAGAGGTGATGGAAGCTCTGAAGTTGGCCAAATCTCCCCTCCTCATATTCTCTGACGACCTACCGGCGGAAGCCCAATCCAACTTAGCCTATATGTGGGCCATGGATGAACGGTTCCGTTTTCTCCTTCTTAGAACCGCCCCCAACGGCCAAGGTTTTGTAGATATAGGCTTCTTACCTCTACCGGACGGTTCCACGACTGGAGACATACTGAAGGAGGCTGCCGAGGGTAAGATAGATGCCCTCATACTATGGGAGGTGGAACCTCTTTACGAGTACTACGATAGAGAGCTGGTCACGAAGGCCTTGGAAAATACACCGTTCGTGGTGTTACTTACCTCCTTCTGGGATCCCTCCTCGGAATACGCTTCGGCCATCCTCCCTATAACCGTTCCCTATGAGGAGGAGGGTACCAGAACCAATCTGGAAGGGCGTGTCCAGTATGGTAAGGATGCCCTCTGGCCCTACGCAGGGAGCAGACCCGCCTGGTGGATCTTTAAGGAACTTATAAGGAGGCTCGGCGGTAAAGCCGATTGGAAGAGCACCCGCGATGTGTTCCTAGAACTTCGCAGGAACGTTCTCCCTTATCGTGAGCTTGAGTTCGATCCTTACGAGCTACCTTACGAGGAGAGACCCTATCCCGACTTCGTTCCCACCATCGCTAAACTGAAGCGGGTGTATCGCTACCCCACTGCAAAGTACAGTTTCTTCCGGGAGGGTTACGATCCGGTCAAGGAGAAGGGGGTTAACGATGCCGATCTGTTACTCCTGCACGTTAGAGATCTCTACAAGAGTTCTTACTATGCTTTCCGTAACCCCATTCATAAATCCTTTGTAGTTGAGAAAGGTGTGTTCGTATCGCCGGAGGATGCGGAGCGTCTCGGCATCGTAGGAGAGAAAGAGATCCTATTGAAGATCAAGGGTAAGGAATACGAGGTTACACCCATCGTAAGCCCCGATGTTCCCGCCGGTTTAATACTCTTTAAGGGCCTCTTTTACGATTTACCCATAAACGAATCTTTCAGCGGTAAAATAGTCACTGTTGATAGTCTTAGCAGTAGGAGTACCGTTCAGTCCTGAACTGGACAGTTTGGTACTCACCGCTTTGGAATATACGTACCGTGAAAGGTATGGAGCTGCTTTATCGGTTATAAACGATGCCATAACACGTTTTCCAGACGAGCCGGTCGGGTATTTTTTTAAAGCAGCCATATATGATTACTATATGGAAGATTACCATACGAACCGCTACGAGAACGAGTTCTTTAGATTCATGGAGATAGCAGAGCGAAAGGCTAAGGAGAGACTAACTACCGCAAAGGACCGGCACGTACGAGCATGGATGCACTTTTTTGTAGCTGGAGCTTACGGTTACAAAGCCATGAGAGCGGGCCGAAGTGGAAACTATCTGGTGGCCCTAAAGTATGCTCTTGAAGGTATAAAGCCTTTAAAAGCTACCCTTCAAGAGGATTCAACTCTCTATGATGCCTATTTCCCCTTGGGTATATACAACTATGCTCTATCCAAAGCACCGAGCCGTATAGGAATACTCCCTACCTTTTTTCTGGTTAAAGATAAGGAAGCTGCCAAAAAGAAGGGAATAGAATACCTAAAGTTGGCATGGAGGAAAGGTCACTACACCTCAACTATATCCGCCCTTACCCTGGCGTGGGTTTTGATGAGGGAAGGTAGAGCCAGAGAGGCTATCCCCATACTCCGTTCCTACGTGGAAAAGTATCCAGAAAGTCGCTATTTCCGGTGGGTTTTCGGTGGGCTACTTTTGAAAGAAGGCCGGTTTGAAGAAGCTGAAACGGTGTATGAGGGTCTCCTTTACCTGGTCCTTAGGGATCAGCCCAACGTTCCCTACAACGTAGTCTATATTGCTTATTATCTTGGCTATACCAAATACTTTCTGGGAAAGTTCGATGAAGCTATAAGGTTCTTTGACGTGGCTCTGAAATATTACGAGGAGGCTCCTCCTTCCGACAAGAAGGCGCTCGCCTCCATAATTCGCCGACTACGTAGGCTTTATAAGAGGGCAAAAGCACGTTTAGATATGGAGTGATGAACGAAAGTTTTGTGTATCTTTACCAACGTATCAAAGCCATACTAGCGCGGGAAAAGTGGTTTATCTTAACGATAGCGTTAGGTGGTGGAGTGATGGCGGCGATTCTAAACTACCTGGTCCGTAAGAGTCCCAACTTCAAAGCTACCACCTACCTGATGGCCACAACCAGTGAAACCGGTGTCAGCGTTCTAGATGTTCAGATGGGGCAAAACACTCGACGAATGCCTCCGTCTATAGAGGTCTTGACCATCAAAACCCAGTTTCCAGATTTCTATAGAGGACTCAAGGATACAGCGTTGATGTACGAAGTTTTGGAGGGAAGGATCGAGCGCGTAAATAAGTTGAAACCTGGAGTGTATACGAGCACTGAGAATGGAGTTATAGGGTGTCCGTGTTCTAAGAAATTTAAGGTCGTGATATACGACACCCTTTCCCTATGGGATAGATTGGCCAGGGGAAGAGTTAGGATAGTGGAGGGTAGATCGTCCGAGCCTACATTCGGTCCAAAAAATACGATCTTCTTCACCGTTGAGTACGTCTCTCCCGATAAACGTTGGGCTCGCAGAGCATCGGAAGTGGTAGCTCACTGGATAATTTTAAAACATCTCGAGGAAAAGAAACAGAGCCTCATACGGCAGAGGGAGACCATACGCAAGCTTATGGACTTCTACAGAAAGGAGATAGACATCTTCGCTCGACAGATCCAAAAGTTCAAAGAGAAGATGAAATATCCTGAATTCACCGAGGAGGGAATTTTAAAGATCCTGTCCAACTTGAAAGAGAGGGAGAGGGCCCTCGAAAAGTTGGTTGACGTCCTCAAAAAGCAACCTGAAGACACCCTTTTCGTGGATGTAGGCGAATCTGCTCTGAACGATCTGCAAAGTAGACGTATATCCATCCTTTTGAAGATGTGGGAGTTGGAATCCATCTACGGCAAGAAGCATCCACAAGTGGTAACCTTACGAAGGACCTTAAAGAACATGAATTCATTGATATTAGGTTCGGCACAGAAGAGTCTTAGGTACATACAGGAACAGGTGGCATACTACCGGGGTATCCTACCTGATGTTATGAAGGAGGAAGCCACCCTTTTGACCATACAGAGAAATTTGGAAAATGCGGAAGACTTCTATATCGTTTTGGGTCAAAAACTCAATGATACCGATGTGCGCCTTGGGAGTTTGGTTTCCGACATCCACATTCTGGGGAATCCCGTAGTGCGGAAGGTCGGTATATACGGCAGAACCGGTTTCGTCTTCCTATTGGGACTTCTGATAGGTTTGGTGGTTGGTATGGTTATGGCCTTCCTGCGCGATATGGCGGTGGATGTGGTACTTGATGAAAGCACCCTTCCTTTCCCGCGGGATAAAGTGGTAGTTCTTCCCCATTTTGACACCGGCGATCTTTTACCCTACCAGATGGTCCAGATAGATGAACTTGATTCTACGTCCCCATCCCTGAACGAATTTCGTAAACTGCTTTTCAAATTGGGAATGTTTGACGATATAAAAGAAATCCTGGCTGTTACGAGTACGCGTGAAGGTGAGGGAAAAACCTTCGTCAGCGCCAACCTCGCCGCCGCCGCCGCCATATCCGGAATCCCGGTTCTCCTCATAGATGGAGACGTTAGGGTTAAAGGGCTGAGCGAGTTGTTCGGCATGTCCGATGCCAAGGGATACTCCGACGGTCATTATGAACCTTACGAGATAGCCCCTTACCTCTACATCCTTCCCGTCGGAAGTGGGAAAGGAGATCACCTCCTCATATTCAAAAACATGCTCGAAAAGATTTCGGATCTGATAGAGAGGTTCAGGGTAGTTCTAGATCTTCCACCCATAACTGTTTCTCCAGAGATCAAACTTCTTGATCGTTTCGCCGTAAAGTACATCTTAGTCCTAAGGTATAACTATACCACCAAGGAAATGCTGAAAAAAGTGGATATTTCGCCGGATTTGGTAATATTCAACGGTAAGGAAAGGGCGACTTCATACTACTCCCGATATTACTCACGGTATGGGAGAAGAAATTCAAAGAGGTGGTTTGATCTTCGTTCTCTCTTTGAGAAGTTCAAACACCGCTTCCGTTAGGCCTTTCTCCACCTCCGTTTCAACCTTGAGGTAGGCGAGAGAATCATCTCCCAAGCGGTAAAAATCCTTCTCTGTACAGATGGGTGTAGCATTCAACCTTTCAGCTTCAGTTTTCATATAGGCCAACGTTTCCTTCGAAATCCACCAATGGTCTGGGAAGATTCTCTTTTTTACGATTATACCTCCAGATCTTTTAATCGCTCCAAAGAAACTGAAAGGATCCGCTATGGCACAGAAGGCATAAAGTCTCCTGCCGCGCACATCCTTCACTCTGCCTTTCTCTACCATCCCCCGTATCTTGTATCTCATGGTAAAAGTAGGTTTCCCCAGTTTAGGCGGTGGTTTAACCCCCTCCAGTTTGAAGTTGAACACCAATATGTCAGCGTATCTGTAGGCCACGAAAGGTTCCCTTAAAGGTCCGAAGGGAAGAACGTATGAATAAGGATCGTTAGGCCTAAGCAGCAATATGCTAACGTGTGGTTTTATCTTAAAGTACTGAAACACATCATCATAAACCACAGCCTTGGCTCCTCGTTCCTTGGCCATTAGGGTTCCTTTCATCCTATCTTTGCAAGCTACCACCAGTTTTCCCGTCTTTTTGAACAGCATGTATCCCTCATCACCAAGATGGTATGGAGTAGGATTCTCGAGGGAGGTGAAACAACCCCGGTATTTGCGCCTGTACCCAAGCGTGACAATAGCCGCATCCTCAAGCTTACCCACGAGATATTCAACCAAAGGTGTTTTACCCGTTCCTCCTGTACGCAGGTTCCCTACTCCCACTGAAGGAAGAGGAGGAATCTGGGGATCGCTCATTCGCCTTAGGAGGCTTATGACCCAAGCATAGGGATTGATAAGATCAGGTCCCCTCAAATAAGTTACTTTCAAGGATCTCGTACCTCAATTTGGGAGTTATGAAGTATCTGCCGCGCCTTAAGGAAAGAAGATTCTCTCTTAAAAGTTTCTCCAAGGATGCGAGCAGATCCCCGCTTAAGGGGGTGTGGGTAGTTAAAAGACCATCTATAGCCAACGTGAGAAGCAGTTTTTGAGTGTTATCAAATGATGTTTTCAAAAGGGCCAGTTTTAACATCCTGCGGCTCGGTCTCTTGCTCTTCGGAGCATAGGAGTTAGAGGACTTTATAAAGCGCATAACGGCTAAATAGAAGGCTCTTACCGGATCTTTAACCTCCTCATAGGAAAGGCGCACAACCTTTTTGGTGGCGATCATATAGGCACACGCATTTAAGAGCGAAACTCTCTTTACCCGTGCGTAATGTATGGCGTAGAGAATATCATCTTTTCTATATCGGTTGGGGGAGCGTTTGCGTCTTCGTCCTCCATAAATCTTACGGAAGGCCCTCCTAAGTTGAGATTCGCTGAGACCCAATTTCTGGGCCAGTTCCTTGATAACCTTTCCCTTACTACCTCTTGGGGTGTTTATGTAGGTTTCGTAAGCCCGTTTTAACTTACTTTTCGTAATAGGTCGCCGCATAGTTAGGTGTTTCCCATACTCTCACGGAAACCACGTCGTATCCAAGCGATTTCAAACGTCTATAAAAGTACCTGGCGACGTTCTCTGCACTCGGTGGATCCTCCAATACTTCATTCAAGTAGGTGTGGTCAAGTCCAAAGGAGTGGAGATCCGCCTTTATCCTTTTAAAATCCATGGCCACTCCCCCCTTCCCTAACTCTTTGAACCTCACGTTGGCCTCAACCACCCACCTATGCCCGTGCAGATTTACACATGGCCCCTCCACATCCGGAAGACTATGCGCCGCATCGAACTCGTACTTTACTGTCAAAATCCACATAAGGAAGATATTTTAAGGTAGTTCTTGGAATGTTCTTGTCGATATTTGCGACTATGGGTGAAATTTTTACTATAGATTTAAAAAGTGTCGGATTTTTACATGCATCCTGCGGGGTATTCAACGCGATGCCCAATTTCTGTCGCTATAATAGATCAACCACTTGAAGGGAAGTGTTATGAGAAAAGATTCTTATGGTTAGGATCATGCTACTTAGTATTTCATGGGTAAAATCCCCTCTCATGGCAGAGTACCGTATAGAAAGGGATTCGTTAGGTGAGGTAAAGGTTCCAAAAGACGCCTACTGGGGTGCCCAGACTCAGAGGGCCATTGAGAACTTTCCCATCAGTGGAATACGATTTCCCCGTCCCTTTATAAAGGCTTTGGGCTTGATAAAGTATGCTGCGGCTAAAGTAAACCGAGATCTCGGTTACTTGGACGATGAAAAAGCCAAGGCCATCATGAAGGCTGCCGAAGAGGTGATAGACGGTAAGTTAGACGATCAGTTTCCCCTTGACATCTTCCAAACCGGTTCTGGCACCTCCACCAATATGAACGCCAATGAGGTCATAGCCACACGGGCTAACGAGATGCTAACAGGCGAAAAGCACACCAAACATCCTATCCACCCCAACGACCACGTCAACATGGGCCAGTCTTCCAACGACGTGATACCGACGGCCATACACGTTTCCGCCTACATGGAAGCCGCTGAAAAGCTCATTCCCGCCCTTGAGCATCTCCGCAACGTGATACTGGACAAGGCTTCTCAGTACGAAGACCTGGTAAAGACAGGACGCACACATCTGATGGATGCCATGCCTTTGACTTTAGCCCAGGAGATGTCCGGCTGGGCCCGCCAGATAGAGCTGGGGATAGAACGTGTAAAGGATGCTCTCAAAAGAGTTTCGGAGTTGGCCATAGGTGGAACGGCCGTGGGAACGGGTATAAACACCCATCCAGAATTTGGAAAAAGGGTAGCTGAGGAACTTTCCCGTCTCACGGGGCATCCCTTCATCGAGGCGAAGAATCACTTCGAGGCCCAGTCGGCACAGGATGCCATTGTGGAGCTGTCGGGCGCTCTCAAGACCGTAGCCGCTTCCCTCATGAAGATAGCTAACGATCTACGCTGGATGAACAGTGGACCCATCGCCGGATTGTCCGAGATAAAGCTACCTGCTCTCCAGCCTGGCTCCTCCATAATGCCCGGAAAGGTCAATCCGGTAATAGCTGAAGCCGTACGTATGGTAGCTGCCCAGGTCTTTGGAAACGACTCCACAATCACGTGGGGTGGAGCCTTGGGGGACTTCCAGCTTAACGTCATGCTACCCGTAATGGCCCATAACATACTTCAGTCCATAAAAATACTGACCAACGCCTCCCGTGTTTTGGCCGACAAGTCCATCGCTGGTTTTGAAGTAAACCGCGAGCGTATAGAAAATCTCGTTGGCCGCAACCCCATATTAGCCACCGTTCTCAACCCCATAATCGGATACGATAAGGCTGCCGAGGTGGTGAAGAAGGCCCTGGCCGAGGGCAAAACGGTTAAAGAGGTTGTGGTAGAACTAGGCTATCTAACACCCGAAGAGGCCGAGAAAATAATAGACCCGATAAAGATGACCAGACCGGGTAGAGTCAAATAACGGTCTTACCATATCCTTCGGCTTTCACCGAAGAAGAATTGGAAGCCGTGGGTTCCATAGCCAGCCAAGGCGATGAAGGTACCAAAAGGGGTATAGCTTAAGGCCCCCAACCCACAGATAAAGGCGGATAGGGTATCGGTCCGCCCCATGTCCAAATACAGAACGGTAGCTAATCCACCTGACACCCACTTCCCCACCGGAGGTGGTAGCTTTTCAAAGACAAGATACCTCAGTTCGATCGAGGCTACGTCCAAGCTCCTTCCAACGTATCTTTCTTCGGGGTGTCCCTCCCTTAAGACATCGGATCTACCTGTCAAGGGAAATTTCAAGTAAAGGGGTAGATCGCCAAAAGTTCGCCACACCGAAAGGAAAGGTTTAAAGGTTAGACGTTTAAATGTGAAAAAACTGCTCACGCTCGCCCCGTAGGTCCATGCAACAAACTCACCCATATAGGAGGAGATTCCCCCTTTTACGTAAAAACCCCGACGAGGATAGTTGGCCCAATCGCGGCTGTCGTAGTATAGCGAGTAGGAAACCTTCATGAAAGCATCGTCGTCACCGGCAAAAAGAAGATGACTGCTATCAGACCCGATCCTCTCAAGATTCAGGTCGACCTTTAAACGTAGCCTCCCATCCAGACGATTAGAAAAGGAAAAGGCTAAAAAGGTTCTGTTTATGGGCATTAAGTATAAGAATGAGTTATAAATCTCCCTGCCTCCCTTCAGTGAAAGGATATTTTCAACGAGGCGGTGCTTTGGCGTATTCCAGCCCAAGATGAACATACGCCGTGCCCCCAAAGTTAAAGTCGTGTAGAGGTTTTCACCCACACCTCTCCAGTTCATGTGGAGGAGGGTTAGACCGTAGGTCAGTTCAGTGGTCGAAACGCTCAGGTATGGTACGGGGTATATGTACCACATCTCTTCAACTTTGATCTTTAGAGTATCCCTTACAACTTGCAGATTTACACCTCTAAAAAGACCCAACTGCCATAGTCTTTTCTCAATCTCAATCAAGGAGGAATCCGTTAGGGTATCAACCATGTGTAGGTTCAAGTACCTTAAAATGTAAGAGGATTTGGTCCATCGGTTACCGGAAACTACAACCGTATCAATAATCAGGGAGAAAATAAAGGGAAAACTCATTCTCGTCGTATCCCAGATTGAGCAAAAAGTCCCGGTAACGTGGGTTCTCCCTCGTAAGGTAGATATGGGCAAAGAAATTTTCCCCCTCACGGCGCACGTATTTGAAGAAAATTTCAGCCGGATCTATCACCTCAACGGAGGGTCTTAATTCTTTTATAAGCGGTGTTAAGATCGGATAATGGGTGCATCCTAACACTAAGACGTATTCCCCTTTAGGTAGAAGACCGTTTAAATATTCTCTTACCACAGCATCGTGCCAATGGCCTTCCTCTATTAGGAGGGCAAGTTCAGGAGCGGCTATACCCTCGGCACCGAGAGTTCGTTGGTAAAAACCTGATTCTATGGTTGCCCTCGTTCCTATGACCACGATCTTCCTATCCTTCGGGGGAGTGTAAAACCTCACCCACTCCGTGATACCGTGTATGGGAACCTGGAACTGACTGCGAAGCGAGCCCAAGGAATTGGCCGCTATGGTATTGCATACTATGAAAATCTCCTCAGCCCCCATATCCAGGAGGAAAGCTACAGCCCTCTTGGACAATTCCACGATCTCGTTTCTGGGGCGGGCACCGTAGGGTTGATGTTTTAGGTCGCCTAAGTATATTACTTGACCCGAAGAGTACTTGCGAAACACACGTAAAGAGACCAACCCTCCAAGACCTGAATTAAGGAAACCGAACAAAATAAACGGGCCCGGCAGGACTCGAACCTGCAACCCCCCGGTTAACAGCCGGGTGCTCTGCCTATTGAGCTACGGACCCGTTTGAGGAAGTTATTATACGGCGGTAGAACAGCCGTGTGGGTTAGATAAGATCCTCCAGCTTGACCACCAGCTGGAAGTTTCGCACCTGAACCACAGCATCCTCATCCTTAATCCTAAGGACTTTACCTCTTACTCCTAACTTCTTTATCAGATATTCCTTGCCTTCTTCTATAGGGGGACGTCCCACACTACTTTCAACCTCCGCATAGACCTGGCCTACATCCCCTCTACCTATAGCGGCACGTATCCTTCTTAGACTCTCCCGCACCTCCTTCCGTTCTCTACGTAGCTTTTCCACCTGCTCCTCGTACTCCCTGCGAAGTTCGAGAATGTACGAAGGTACCCTACGGAGAATCTCATCAGCTCGGTTGACAATCTCGGCTGGCAGAAAAGCACGTGCGGTTCTTATTCCTCCACTTTCCCCTACCGATCCCATTACCAAGCGATACTCCTCCACCGTGGCAACCTCAAAGAGAGCAGAATTTTTAGCCAGCACTTTGAGGGTTGAGAAGTGAGTGCTCATGAGGACATACGTTCCACGCTTTGAGAGATATTCGGCCGTACTGTAGGCCAAAGCGGAAGCTTCGTCCGGATCGGTAGAGGCGAACACCTCATCAAACAGCACCACATCTCCTTCCTCAGCTTCGGCCACTATCTCCCTAAGATGGGCCAACTCGCTAGTGAAACTTGAAAGGCCCCTTCGCAGATCCGTTTCATCCTCGAAACCCAGCATGAAAACACGAGCTCCATAGGGTATCTCCGACTCCTCCGCTAACACAGGTATCCCCATGGAGGCCATCAGGATAGCTGAAGCTACGGTACGCAGGCTAACCGTTTTTCCCCCAGCGTTAGGACCAGTTATGAGGAGAGCCTTGTTTTTTAGATCGAGGTCTAAGGGGACCGTATCCTTCCCTTTGGTCCTATAGAGTATCGGCTCACGGACCTTTATGAGCTTAAGACTATCACCGAATCGTGGGATCCGAGCATCGTACTCTATTGAGAATTTAGCGCGGGCAAATATACTATCCAATTTTCCCAAATTGCTGTATATCCTCCTTAGGACATTGGCGCTCCTTATCACTCTCGTGGATAGGGACCTAAGGATTCTCTCTTCGTATTCCCTTATCTGGTCCTCCAGTTGTATGAGAGTATTCTGCAGAGGAACGACCTCGTAGGGCTCAACGAAGATGGTTTCTGTCGTAGCGGAGAAGCCATGGACTATTCCATCCAAACGGTAGTTGGATATAACAGCCAACGAAAGTCTTCCTCCCTTTATAACCGGCTTACCTTCGCGTAACTTTTCCCTGTGGGTGCGTATTATGTCCGAGAAGGTTGAGAGAAGTTTTTCTCTAACCTCGTTCCTGCGTGATATTAGCCGAGCTAGGGTGGAATGTTTGTCTGTACGAATCCTACCCTCCGGCGAGAGGTTCTCCCTTATCTGACGCGATAAACGAACGAGATGAGATGGGACATGTAGATATCGAGCGAGACGGTTGGAGTGAACTTTGGAGCGAAGATTAAGAACACCTTCCACAAAATCCGCTACGGTCCACAGTTTGGTACCGTCCAAACTTCCAAACTTATCAAGGTAGGAGAACACCTCCTCAAGATCCGGTATCCGGGGAAAGCTTAAAGACATGCCATTTTCATATTCGGAGAGTGCGACGGCAATATCCCCAAACTCCCGTTTGGCCGCTTCATAATCCGGCCTTAGACTCAATACTACTTTTTCGCCGACCGATGTGGAACAAAAACCACTCACTATCCCCAGTATCTCCTCACGCAACTTATCCTCTGCCATCTCCTCCTTATTCTACTTTCACCTTTACGTTCTTTATAACGACCTCCCCTGCCCTTTTGAACTTGAGGACTAGAGTTATTTCGTCACCGTCACGCAGAGTTCTCTTTAGACCGATAAGCATTACGTGATAGCCACCGGGCTTGAAGTGTAACTCTCCCTTGGCAGGAACGACTACGAAGTCGACGTGCCTCATGCCCAGCTTTCCGTCGCCGGCATCGTAGGTCTCGTGTAGTTCCACCTTCTCGGCCACATCCTCCACAACGGAAGCCCCATATAGGGTGTCGGGTTTATCGGACTCGTTCTTAACGGTAAAGTAGACAGCGGAGTTCCCACCCTCCATTCCAGGGCGTGCCCACGCATCTACAACGGTCAAGCTTAGAATGAACAACATAGGACGATATTTTACACCCGACAAGGTGTCGGGAGTAGAATCCCATCTATGACCTGGAAGGGAATACTGGAACTTCGTCGTGCTTGGTCCAAATATCATGATGCCTATCTTCTGTATAAACCAGAAGCCTGGAGAGGGGCCGATCTACGTTACATCACTGGTTTCACGGGCTCCACAGCTTTTTTCCTTCAAAGTAGGAGGCGAAATTTACTTATAGTTGATTTCCGTTATAAGATACAGGCCCGTAAAGAGGTTAAGGAAGGTGTTGAGGTGTTAGATGTGCCGCCTGGAAAATCGCCCTTAAGTAGCGTGGCAGAGAAGTTAAAATCCCTTAAGGTGAAGTCGGTGGCAGTAGAGGGGAACATCCCCGCTGTGGTTCTTAAAAATTTAAGGAAGGCTCTACGAGGAAGTGGCGTACGTCTTTATGTGGTCTCCGGTTATATCTCCAACCTTCGCGTAAAGAAAGAAAACCAGGAGATCGAGCTTATAAGGGAAGCCCAACGTCTTACAGATTCCCTCTTTTCGTGGATCCTTGATAATGTGGAACCAGGTAAGATGACGGAAAAGGAGCTGGCCTTTGAAATGGAAATCTGGGCCAGACGTAACGGTGCCGAGGGCATGGCTTTTGAGAGTATCGTGGCCTCCGGGCCCAATTCCGCTTTACCCCATGCGCGTCCCACCGATAAGGTTATACCGGAAAGCGGAGTCCTTCTTTTGGATTTTGGTTTGAGGGTAAACGGGTACGTTTCGGATATGACCCGCACCCTGTGGATTGGAAAGCAGGTGGACGAGGAGTTTAAGAGAGCCTATGAGGTGGTTTTAGAGGCCCAGAGGAGGGCAATAGAGAAGCTACACTTTGGTAAATGGATCAGGGCAAAGGAGGTGGATAGGGCAGCGAGGGAAGTGATAGAAAACAGCGACTTTGCCGGTACGTTTGGGCACGGTTTAGGCCATGGGGTAGGTATGGACGTTCACGAGGCTCCAACTCTCTCACCACTTTCTAAATACATCCTTAAGGGAGATGAGGTGGTTACGGTGGAGCCGGGTGTATATCTGGAAGGTAAGTTTGGCGTAAGGATAGAGGATATAGTGGTAGCCAAAAGAGGAGAGAATCTAACTTCTTCACCCAAAAGTCTCATCCTGATTTAGAGGGTTGGGAAAACGATGGGGTGCCGGGGGTATAATAGCCGCCTATGGAACTTGCAACCAAGGAGTACGTAGGGGCACGGTACATCTCAGGCCCTTTGATAATAGTGGATAGGGCGAAGGAACTTCCCTATGGTAGTTTGGTGGAGATAATCTTACCCGATGGGACGAGTCGTAACGGGCAGGTTCTGGAGGTTTCCGAGGATCTGGCTGTCATTCAGGTCCTTGAGGGTACCTTGGGGCTGGATGCCTCTTCCATCCGTATCAAATTGGTAGATAACGTTGTACGCATCGGTGTATCCAAGGACCTGATAGGTAGGGTCTTTAACGGAAGGGGGGAACCAATAGACGGCCTGCCTCCGATAGTACCCGAAAAACGTCTGCCCATAATCGGTGAGGCTATAAATCCGGTAGCCCGCAACAAGCCTTCGGACTTCATACAGACAGGTATATCTTCAATAGACGGTTTCAATACGCTAGTTAGAGGTCAAAAGTTACCTATATTCTCCGGTGCTGGTTTGCCGGCTAACGAGATAGCCGCCTTCATAATGAGAAATGCTACCGTGCGCGGTGAGGGTGAGCAGTTCCTGGTGGTCTTCGCCGCTATGGGAATAACTCAGCGCGAGTATGCCTTCTTCAAACAGCAGTTTGAGGAAATGGGAGCCGCAAGCCGTTTGATAGCCTTCATAAACCTGGCCGACGATCCTCCGATTGAGAGACTTCTTACCCCTAGGTTCGCTCTAACAGTAGCCGAGTACTTCGCCTTTGACTTGGACTACCAGGTTTTGGTGATACTCACCGATATGACCAACTACGCCGAGGCCTTACGTGAGATAGCGGCGGCCCGTGAGGAGGTCCCTGGAAGGCGCGGTTATCCAGGATACATGTATACCGATCTGGCTACTATATATGAGCGCGCCGGGCGCATCAAAGGCCGTAAAGGTTCCGTTACGCAGATTCCCATCCTTACGATGCCCGATGATGATATAACCCACCCCATACCTGACCTGACGGGATACATAACCGAGGGTCAGATAGTGCTCTCACGGGAGCTACATGCGGCCGGAATATTCCCGCCGATAGATCCTCTTCCTTCCCTTAGCCGTCTTATGAACCTGGGCATAGGCAAAGGTAAAACCTCGGAGTTCCATCGTAACTGGGCTGACCAGCTGTTTGCAGCCTATGCCCGCGGTAAGGATGTGCGCCGCCTGGTCTCCATCGTTGGGGAGGATGCTATAGACGAGAACGAGCGTATATATCTACGTTTTGCCGATAGGTTTGAGCAGGAGATGCTTAACCAGGGTAACAGACCTCGTAGCATTGAAGAAACCTTTGAGATAGGTTGGAAGCTCTTGGCCATGTTCCCGGAGACCGAACTGACCCGTATAAAGAGGGAGTACATAGAAAAGTATCTCAAACCTATCAAGGAGAGACTACGGGAGAAAAAGAGTTGAAGCCAACCTTTTCTCTATGCTCCGAACTTCTTTAAGCGCGAGGCGGTAGCCAAGAGGAGACCCATAAGGTCTTTTGATGGTCTTAACCCTAAACCGCCTTTCAAGGTTTCTCTTTCAGTGAAATGCCAGGCAGTGGGTATTCCTGCCCTTTTGTTCGCTATCAGGAGAGGTACATAATGCCATGAGTGGCCAGCAATGATACAGGGAGTGTTGTGATCACCAGTTACAGCCAAAACGGCTTCCTCTTTTAGAAGTCGGGGCACGTAACTATCAAATCTCTCTAGGGCTTCAACTTTCTTTCTCCAATCTCCGTCTTCTCCGGCCTTGTCGGTATCTTTGTAGTGTATATAAAAGAAATCGTACTTCTCCCAATTTTCCTCAAGGAGTTTTAGAGCTTCTTCGTAGGTTTCCGGTCCATCTGGTACGCTCATACCCACTAACTTGGCAAGACCTCTATACATTGGATAGGTGGCAACACCGAAAGCTTTAAGCCCCCATTTTTCCTCAAAGGTGGGAATATGCGGTAGTTTAGCGTAGCCTCTTAGAAGGAAGTAGTTGGCTTTCGGCTCATCTCGCAGTATTTCTGAAGCTCGTTTAATCACCTCGGTGAGCACCTTTGAAGTAAAGCTGGCCTCCGGAGTAAGGGGATCAGGTGGGTTGGGCGGAAGACCTTCTCTTCCGGGGTCCGTTTCTTTGACATTTTCGGAGAGATTTTCTCCCCTAAGGAGAAGGACGAACCTGTGTTCCTTCCCACTCTTCCAGATGATCTTAATTCCCATAACTTCCTTTATAGACTCTAACTTTTCTATGAGACGGCGGTTTTCGGATGTCGGAATTCTCCCGGCTCTACGATCCACTACGACCCCGTTGCGAAGGGTTGCGAAGTTTCCCCGTATGGCCAGATCCCCTTTCCTGACCTCCATACCTACTCCTAAGGCTTCAAGTATGCCTCTACCTATCCTATATTTAAGAGGATCGTAACCGAACAGGGCTAAATGAGCCGGACCACTTCCGGGTGTTATACCTGCACCGATAGGTTCCAGAGCTCCGACAGGAAATTTACGGGCCAAAGAATCAAGGTTTGGCAAGCTTGCCAGCTCCATCGCTGTAAAACCTCCTATAATCGGTAGGCCACCTAAACCGTCAGCTACAGCCAAAACTATCTTACTACCGGGCTGTAAAAGTTCCCTGTACAGCATGGATTGGATTTTAAAGGGGTATGCTACCAAAGCAAGCGGTTGAAGGAGTATATGGGGTTATGGCATGGAAAGTTTTATCTCCCAATCCTGGCGAATGAAAGGTCAAAAAGGTGTTGCAGGGGATAGGGTGTGGAAAATTTAGGTCCCCAAATGTGACAGGGATTATACTTCCCTGCATAGATAGATCCTTGATTTCTTTTACCTTTTAAGATTACAAACCTTTGCCGGAAATCAAAAGCACGGACCCCTTCTGGTTTCACTGTGAGGCTAAACAGCCTCCAAGTGAAACCACTCACCGGAATGATAGTGATGTGGGTACTCCCATCTCCAATGTAAAACGGTATAATCCCTGGTGGCTGAAGAAATACCTTAGCGATTTACTATCTCGATTACCTTCGTCCTTGACTTCTTACCACGAAGTATCCGCACCGAATCCTTTGTAACCCCGAAGTGTTTCGCTAAAACCTCGACCAACTCCCTGTTTGCTCTGCCTTCAACCGGAGGAGATTTTAAAAATACCACCAAAGTTCCTTCTTCTTCCACCACTTTAGCAACTTTGGAGGCAGGTTTAACACGAACCTTCACCTTCAATCCTTCATCCCTCCTCTTGCGTACACCTCCGTAATCTGTCTTTGGAAGATGGCGAATACCAGCAAAGCCGGAAGGGCACTTAAGAAAGATGCCGCCATAAGGGCCGGATAGTTGGAAACTTCACCCTGCGAAAAGTATGCCACGGCCAACTGTATGGGCCTTAAGTTTTTATCGGAAACCACCAAAAGAGGCCAAAGGAACGAGTTCCAGGTATATACGGCGCTGAAGACCACCACTGTTATAAGAACGGGACGCGCTATGGGTATGGCTACCTTCAGAAGAAAAGTTAGATCATTTCCTCCATCCATGTATATGGCATCTCTTAGCTCGCGGGGAATACTCTTAAAAGCCTGTCGTAGGAGAAAGATTGAGTATATGTTGGCAAGCCACGGTACAACCAAACCGGCGAAGGTATCAACCAAACCGAGCTTTTGCACCACGATGAAGAGCTGTAGGATAAACACGGGCATAGGTATAGATGCCAAGACCAAAAGTATTGAGAATAAGATCTCCCGACCCTTAAAATCTATCCAGGAGAAGGCGTAAGCTGCCAGTGTTGAGGTAACGACCTCACCGGAGACTATAACGGCTATCATCCCCAAGGTTACCAAAACACTCATGCCGATGTTCAGTTTGGTAAAAACGAGTTTGTAAGCATCAAAGGTTATCTCCTTGGGCCAGAGCGTCGGTGGGAACAGGATAGCTTCAGCTTGTGTTTTCAAGGAGGTTATGAACATCCAGTAGAAGGGGAAGAAGGTGAAAAGGAGTAGAAGAATGGCTCCACCTATCAGGACGAATTTTCTTATACGTCTATCCACCAAAGACCTCCCTGTATCGGTCCTTCAGATTATGACGGTTCTCCGTACTAAGCGCTATTTGGCCGTCCTTGAGAAAAACGAAGCGAGTAGCCAGACTTTCCAGCTCGTCTATCTGATGGGAGGTGAAGAGCATAGTTCTATCGGACCTTTCCTTTATCATCTCTACCACTTTCTCGCGAAGGACGAAGTCTAGGGAGGACAAAGGTTCGTCTATCAGGTATACGGGAACATCTTTCGCTATACCCAGCGCTACCCTCACCACCATCCTTTGACCCTTAGAGAGCTGACCGTATTTGGCTCTAGTATCCACGCCTATCACATTTAGAAAACTTTCAAATAACTTCCACTCAAAGGGCCAAAAGTGGGCGGAAAATTCAGCCAAATATCCAAGGGAGAATCCCTCATAGAGGTTGTCGTTCTCGCTGATATATGAGAGCGCAGCTCGGCTTCGGGAAGATGGGACGTTGAAGCTGGCTACGCTTACCTTGCCCCTCTGGAAAGGTTCAATATTTGCTAAAATCTTTAATAAAGTACTCTTCCCAAACCCATTGGGAGCCAAAAGAAACACCCGTTCCCCCTCTTCCACCTTTAGGTCCAGATTCCGTAAGATCATCCTTCCACCGTACGCTTTATAAAGACCCTCAACCGAGATCATGAAGTGTATTATACGGTGGTATATCCATGTAAGCGAGTTTTCGTAAGTTGCCAAGAAGTATATGCTCATAGTTCATACCGCCGACCAAAGGAAGCTTGAGAAGACGCCCTATCAGCTTACCTACAGAAGGGATAGGATCAGGTACAGCCACTCCCATCCATTCCAAAAGTTCAACTTCCCTTTTCCCTACTATAGGGGCCACGCTCGGATATACAGTAATAGACGGGCAAGTCTTCTCTAAGGCCGAGAGCAAAACTTCCAAGGGGAGAGGATCAAAAGTGATCTGTGAAACGAAAAAAGTGGCCCCAGTTTCAATCTTTCTGCAAACTCTAACAGTTTCGTCAGGTCTCCCGGCTATGAGTATCGCTCCCACATCTTCAAAGTATCGTTTAGCTAAGGTTATGGCCTCTAAAACGTCCATTCCGAAGGCGCGGGTGCTTCCAGGGGTCTTTCCCACAACCAACACTCCGTCAACGGAAGATCCAGCGTCATCCAACCAACGTGCCGCTTCTTCCCTTTGTATCGTAGAAAAGTAGCGGCTTACAAACACTTTCCCACCCTTTCCGAGTAAAGAGGCGAATTCCAAAAGTGGTATCTTTTCTTGGAAAGGTATGGGTCTTTCACCGTAACCTGCATGGGGTAAAACTTCCGGTATTAGGAAGGCACCTTTAACTTTTTCTCTGAGTTTGAAAGCCCATTTTAAGTAGTTATCTACCTCTTCCACTTTCCAGGACGAAGGTGGAGGGAGTACCGTTATAAAGTTCTCCGGTAGGCTCACTTCAGCTTTTTGTATCGCATCTCCTTTTTCTTTCGCTTCGCCTCAAAGAATTCGGATTCGGATTCATGACCGTACATCACATAGAGGACGCCTCGCAGAGCGAAAAACTTATGAAAGTTCGTACTCACGGATGGAACCGCTTGAAGCTCTGGAACGAACTCAAAGGCCCCAAAACGTAAACTAACGGCTGCCCTAATGGGGAAATCAAACATTATAGCCTCGGTGTTGGAGACTCCGCTGTCAGCCAAGGGAGAGGAACCGGTACCCCAGGAATAATAACTCGCAAGTATCCCGACACCCAAGTGAAAGGCAACACGTCCCCCAAACCTCTGGGTTCTTCTCTCGTATAGAACGCCCCCCTGGCCGTAGAAGAGGTCATGGGTGAAGGAGTAACCTCCACCTCCTAGGAAGGTAAAGTATGCTCTTGGATCTTCAAGACGTGTGGTACGTATGCCTAGGTACCCGAATGCAGCCTGGGGTTTATCGCCGGAGAGAAAGATGCCGTATCCTGCAGCTGCTAGAACATACTTACCCTTTCTGCGGATCTCTTCGTAGTAGTATTCGTCCGCTTCCCAATCGTACTGGCTGAACACCAATAGTAACATATCCCGATTATTCTAAGGGAGGATTCAGTAGGGTCTAGTCCGGCGACCCTTGTCCTCGTGGATGAAGATCCAGCGCACTATCTCACCGGGTACTATCTCGTATTTTGGTCGCAGGTTCAAAGGTTGTAGGCCTATACGATCGTGGGCAGAACTGGCATTCAGCTTTTTCAATTCTCTATACTTGCGTGTTAGCTCTTCCAGATACATCATGGCTCTGTACTTCCAGCGCCGAGCATTCTCAACTCTCGTATCCACCCACCCCTTGTGGGCCCACTCCTCCACATCTTCAGCCGAGAAATCATTTACAGGAAGGTTTGGAACTTTTAATTCCTCGGTGTAGTAAAGACGCCGGGAGGGAGAGAGAACACCTATACCTATGGAAGTTATGTAACTCATCATATCCGGATTTTCTTTTAGGTAGTCCCACATAGTCTTGGATATGACTTCTGGTTTGGCCTCTGACAGGGCAGTCAAGGTCTTGAAAGTTTCCTTCAGGATATGGGCCTCGAAGAGTAGCTTGGATAAACGCGGAGGCCCCAATATCTCAAAGGCCACACTCGGCATGGGAGATTCCTTCTCGTATTTTTCAAGTAGTTTGATAGCTCCGTCTCGCATGAAGCCTCCTCTATAGGAGGGGCCTAATATAGCGCTTTCCACGACCCCTACTACGTCTTTGCCCGTACTCTTGCCTTTTAGTTCCAGGAAAACGACCTCGGCTATATCCTCTGGTGTGATCATTTCCATTTGGGATAGAGAAGTTATGGCTCTGAATTCCTCCAGGGAAAAGAAGCCGTTTTCGCCGGTATCTATGTAAGCCGTCTTCAGAACCTTTCCTGTTTCGGGTGTGGTTTTCTTTTCTATTGTTCCCATGGCAAGTGAAACGGCAACCGGTTCCTTCAGGATAATCTCCGCACCACGTTTGATGATGGTGCCCTTGCTTATCTTTTTCCACCCTATCATAGCACCTGGTTTTATCTCTTTAACGACCACTGGAGAATCGTCTCTGTTCATGAGTACAAAGAGCATGGTTGAAGCTCCGGCTATGGCGGATTTGTCCAAAAGCTTTTTGGAAGGTTTATCCTCTCCATGGGTGTAAGGAATGTTCCAACCCATGCCACCGGTTCCGGTAGTGCCGACTTTTAGATAAATTCGGCTTCCGGCTTCTTTAAGACCCTCGTAAAGGTTTATGGCGTGGTTCAAAAGTATGGGGATGTTGAGGGAGAGAAGAAGGTTCGTTACATAATCCTTATAAGCCTCCGATTTTGCATCCTCTTTCAGAAGTTTGTATATATCGGCTACGTTTTTGAAAATATCTCTGTATGCGATGGCCGTGGCTGTGTTTACGGTATCCACCACCACATCGGGTTTAAGGTTTTTCAAAAGTACCCTAAGATAGTTGGTTCTTCCTCTTTTTCGCCCTCTTAGAAGGCCCAACAGGTCCTCTATGGCTTCCAGGCGAAACCTTTCATCCCTCTCCAGAAGCTCCTTCATGAGCTTCAACAGATCTATATCCTTTTCTCCTGCTTTCTTTCTCTCTTCAACCTTCCCCTTCAACTCCGAATTTAGCTTCAAACTTAGGAATATATCACCCCAAAATCCACTTATTTTGCCGCTGCGTAGATACGAGCCCAAGACTGGGTGAGTTTCTTCTTTAACCTTTCCAGAGAAAAGGGTTAGGGTTTCCTCTACTTCTTTCTTACGGAGGCCAAGAACTATGAGGCGACGGCTCACGGGTAGGACCTTTTTAAGGATGGCTCTACCTACCAAACCTGTGCCCCCGACTATCATGAAGCGCCTAAAGTCATATACCGGCATAGGAAAGGTATTATACAAGTGTGTCTTTGAGACGGAGAGAGCGAAAGATGAAAGAGAGAAGCATAACTGATAGGTGAGAATGGAGAATTCCAGGATGTGGCACGATGATCGAGTTTAACGGAACCCCATTTTTTGAACAGTATTTCTACGTGATCGGTTGAAAAACAGCGTTCCTAATTATGAAAGGACGAAAGGTCACGATGCCTACTTTAGTATGCCGTTCTACGAGGTTTTCGGAAACTCCAATCCCACTGAAGTTCTGTTCTTGACAGAGTAGGAATCCCAGGATTAAAATGGCATTTACCTCCTCACCCTACGCCTCAAACCTACGATGGTCTGATAGACCAGATAACCGGAGAGGACGTAGAAAATTAAAGATATGAACTCCAGTCCCCGGATGTTGTGGAATTGGGAGGCGATGAAGTGGGGAAATATGGGGCGTGCTAAGGAGTTTAGGGCGTCCGAGAAGGAGTAGAAGAAGTCGTAGAGGGGAGACGGTAGAAGGTTGTATGGGAAACCAGCACTGTGCAGTTGGTATATGGCGCCGTAGAACATAACTGTTATTAAGAAGATGGTGAAGGGCCTGACCCACGAGAGGCCGAAGTTTGCCGTATCACCGTAGAGGTAATACACGAGCAGGTCCTGATAGGCGTTGGCGACCCTCTGAAGCGTGGAATACCTCCTCACGAACGCGACCAACCCTCCCACGGCGGCTGCGAGCAGGAGGAAGAAGAGGGCGTTCTTAACGAAACCGTTGGGGCCAACGAGGATGTATGCTCCCCAGATCGAAAGCTGATGCAAGGCGACTAACAGCCCCAGCACCACCAAGAGGAGCAGAGCCAGTACTATGTAGGTGGCAACCTTGAGGTTGCCCTCCACGAGCCTGCCGATGGGGCGGCGAACGTCGGATGGGAGGCGGACCCACTCTCTCCTTATCTCCCCCTCCAACTCCCTTCCGTGGGCCTGAAGCTCAAGGGCGTAGAACTTCCGGGCGTCTATGTAGTTCTCCTGACTGTCCAAGGCCAACTTTATCTGCCTGTATATGTCCCTCGCAGCGCGGGGGTTG
>JAADCS010000026.1 GCA_013154295.1 Thermotogae bacterium | reverse complement strand
TCCATCTTCGGAGATGGCAGGGGTAGGGTAGTTTTGGATCCCTTCTGCGGCAGCGGAACGACCCTGGTAGCCGCCAAGCTTTTAGGCCACAGCTACGTAGGTATAGACGTATCTCCGCGCTACGTTGAGCAGGCTCTGGAGAGGTTGGAGGAGGCCGAGAGAGAGTGGAAAAGGGTGGAGGCGGAGATTTCTCTTCACGTGGTTAAGAAAACCTTCAAGGAGCGAAAGGAGAAGGGGGAATTCGTAGGAAAATACGCCCGTGGAAAGAGACGGTCATTGTTTGATTAATACCCCCTAAAACTTCCTTAGAATAAGAGTTGATGTGGGTGTAGTCGTTGAGGCGAACGAAGAGCCAACTCGCGAGAGAAAAGCGGAAAAATTCCTAAAACTTCTTAGAGAGGTCGGCGATGGATAGAAGAAGGAAAGGCACCAAAACGAGCAGATTCGGGGTTTCGGAAAGGGTAAATCACGATTCCAGCGAATTCTACGCGAGCAGATTGTACGAGGATTTCCCAACGGAGAAGAGGGTGAAGTATGTTGAAAATAGAATTCCCAAGGAGTATTTGAATACCATCTTCTGTAAAAGTAGCGAAAATATGGAAGAATTGCCTGATAACAGCATACACTTGATGGTTACATCACCTCCCTACAACGTGGGGAAGGAGTACGATAAAAACCTCTCCTTCTCGGAGTACAGGAGCTTTCTAAGAAGGGTATGGAGGGAAGTTCATAGGGTTCTGGTTCCCGGTGGAAGAGTCTGTATCAACGTGGCTAACTTGGGTAGGAAACCGTACATTCCCCTTCATGCCTTCATAATACAGGACATGCTGGAGATAGGTTTTCTCATGAGGGGGGAGATCATCTGGGATAAGGGAACGAGCGCTGGATCATCCACCGCTTGGGGAAGTTGGATGTCAGCTAAGAATCCCACTTTACGGGATACCCACGAGTACATATTGGTCTTCTCAAAAGACACCTTCGGAAGGGAGAATCCGTATAACAGGGAGAGCACCATAAGCAGGGAGGAGTTCTTGGAATTCACGAAGAGCGTCTGGAGGTTTCCGGCCGTTTCCGCTAAGAAGATCGGGCATCCCGCCCCTTTCCCGGAGGAGCTACCCTACAGATGCATACAGCTCTACACGTTTAAGGGAGAAATCGTCTTGGATCCTTTCATGGGAAGTGGTCAAACCGCAATAGCGGCGATGAAAACGGGAAGGTACTACGTCGGGTACGAGATAAGTAGGGAGTACGTTGATTTGGCCAACAGACGAATACAGGTTTAAATACCTGTATTGGAGGTGGAGGAAAGAGGCCGATTTTGATGAGAATTATATCGAAAACTTTTTACCCCTCAAAGGTCCTCTTAGACTGTTTTGCTCCCTAAAAGTCACCGTTTGTTGGGTATTTGATTCTCTCATCAGGTTCTACAGGGATTTGAGAAATGGAAAAGCAGTACTTTTTCGCATGGGGAAGAGCGCCCCATTGTCTCGCTTCTTTGGAGAAAAATTGGTTTCACTTGGAGGCCGTTTGGCCGCAGAGTGAAACCATCCTCATCTTCAGACCGTTTAGAACCATGGGGAACGGAAGATTGTTAAAGATCGTTTAAGTATCTTTCGGAGGATCCCATGCTCCCTTGAAAGGGGGCTTGTTGAAAGAGTATCACACCAATCAAATATGATCGCTCTATTAAACCGAATTCGTTCAAATATCGTATTGTGATCCCAAAGTTACCAACAACCCGGTTCTTATATCGAATGTTGGTTCATCCCAATTTGCCCACTACCTATCCTCAACTTCCTTTTTACCTTACCCACGATTCGTTGGACAGAACAGAGGGAAGATTCACTTTCCACCTTCCTGGTTTCTTGTACTATCCTTTGGAGGTTCCCTGTAGGCGAATACCACTACCCTCAAAGTGGTCCAGTTATCCCACCTATCTGAAACGCCGATCGTAAGTGTATCCGGCAAAAGCATATCTCCTTTCCTTTGCAGGATTAGGGTGGTATCCACTGTGGTGTTCTTACCTCGCAGGGGAATTGTGAATATTACCTCGTTACCCCTCTCCACGCTTAAACTGTTCAAACCCGAACCGTCCTCCGCATACAGATTCAATCTCAAAACATCGCTAGCTGTGTCTCCCACCTCCGGAGAAAAAAGTATAACTTTCGGGCCTTTAAACTCTCCTTTCCCCGGTGGGGGAACCTTACGGGCACATCCTAAAGCTATCAAAGTTCCAACGATCCAAAAAATTCTGACCACGAAGGAATGTTAATGGCGTAGCGTGTGCATCTTACCACCTTACAATCGCATCTATGTTGGATATAGCCTATCTTCGCAAGAGAAGGGAAATTCTTGAGGAAGCCCTTAAAAGGAGAGGCTACTCCTTGGACATTTTGGTGGAATTAGAAGAGCTTGATAGGAAAAGGCGCGACGCTATAACCAAAGCCAACGAGCTTAGAGCCAAAAAGAATGAGATTTCCCGTGAGATAGGACGCCGGCGCCGTCAAGGCAAGGACGTCTCCGACCTCATGGAGGAAGCCAAAAAGTACGATGAACTACTCTCCCAACTTAAGAAAGAGGAAAAGGAGTACGATACCCGATTCTGGAATCTATGGGCGTACGTTCCCAACATCCCTCATGAGAGTGTGCCTGTGGGCCCTGATGAGAGCGCCAACGTGGTCGTCCGTGAGTGGGGTGAAAGGAGAGAGTTCTCTTTCGCTCCTAAACCTCACTGGGATATAGCGGAACTGCTTGGGATCTTAGATTGGGAATCCGCCTCTGAGATGTCCGGATCGCGCTTTGTAACTTACAGAGGTCTTGGAGCACGTCTTGAGAGGGCACTCATAAACTACTTCCTTGACACCCATATCAAAAACGGGTACACGGAAATTTTCCCACCGATACTTGTAAAGCCTGAAGCCCTTTATGCCTCCGGTCACCTTCCCAAGTTCCATGAGGAGATGTACTATATCAACGAGGATAACCTCTATCTCATACCCACGGCCGAGGCATCCTTGGCCAATCTCCACAGAGGTCAAGTAATCCCTGAAGAGAGACTACCCCTTTACTATGTCGCCTATACCCCATGTTTCAGAAGGGAGGCCGGCTCCCATGGTAGGGACGTGCGAGGTATAATCCGGATGCATCAGTTCAACAAAGTTGAACTTTTCAAGTACACCAAACCCGAAGAATCATACGACGAGCATGAAAAGATGGTAAAGGATGCCGAGGCTATCTTGCAAACCTTAGGAATACCCTACAGAGTGGTCCTGCTTTCCACGGGTGACATGGGATTTGCTGCTGCCAAAACCTATGATATAGAGGTATGGGCTCCTGGACTCAACCGCTGGCTTGAGGCCTCATCCGTCTCTAATGTAGAAGATTTTCAAGCTCGCCGTGCCAACGTGAAACTACGTCGTAAGAACGGAAAAACCGAGTACGTGCATATGCTCAACGGCTCTGGCCTAGCCACACCACGGGTCTTTATAGCCATCTTAGAAAACTTCCAGCAGGAGGACGGGTCGGTGGTTATACCGGAGGTTCTGAGGCCCTACATGGGTGTGGATGTTATAAAGCCGGCTTAAACAGAGCCGCGGGCCAACGTCCCTCCCACTACCCTGGAAGCACCGGCTTTTAGTAATTCGGATGCTGCCTCGTAGAAGGTATAGCCTGTGGTTATTACATCATCAACCAAAAGAACACTTTCTCCGTTTAAACATTCCTTATAAGAGAAGGCCCCCCTTAGATTGGAAGCTCGCTCGCTGGCTCCCAAAAGAGCTTGAGGTGAAGTATAACGATTACGAAATAGGACGAAACGCATGGGAAGGCCCAACTCGTGCGCCAAAACCTTCCCTATAAGTCGTGTTTGGCTGAAACCTCTCTCCCGACGCCGGGCTGGATGGAGCGGAACCGGGACCACTAGATCTAACCCCTCATCCTTAAGGTACTCGGCCAGAAACCCGGCAAACTTGGTAGCCAAAGTGCGCATGTTAGAGTATTTCATACGTTCAATGGCCCTTCTGACCTTGCCTTCGTAAAGGAAAAGAGAGAAAACCTTAAAACCAAAATAAAGCTTCGGTTTATCCAGGAGCTTTTCCAACAGATCTTCCCAACACCCCTCACATATTCCATCCTCCGCCAGCTTAGACTCGCACACCGTGCAGATAGGTGGATAGAGAAACTCAAGGGGAAGACTCAAAAGATTCTTTACCTTACGTATCACCTGTCCTTTCCCTTTCAACCCTCACTACCGTATGAACGTTGCCACGGGGATTCCAATCGCCTATCACTATCAGCTTACGAGGTTTGAGCAGGTTCCACAGGGCATCAAACACCTCGTTGGTGGCTGCCTCGTGGGATATATATCGGTTCCTGAACTTATTGAGCCAGAGTTTAAGAGATTTAAGTTCAACGATATATCTGTCAGGTATGTACCTAATGTGAAAGGTGGCAAAATCCGGATAACCTGACCGGGGACATAGACAGGTAAATTCCGGAAATGTTATCTCCACCCAATAATCGCGGTCGGGATATGGATTCTCCCAAGCCTCCAACTCCGCCTGTTCTACAGCTATCTCTCCATATCTCCTTTCCATAACCGTCCAATTCTAAAGGTGCTACACTACTCTCCTTTCGCCCTTAAAATACACTCCTCAATGGAGAGGTGCCCGAGCGGCCGAAGGGACGCGACTGGAAATCGCGTGTCCCCCTGAACGGGGGACCGAGGGTTCAAATCCCTCCCTCTCCGCTTTAGAATAGTTGCTCGGTGGGGTACCCGAGCGGCCAAAGGGGCCGGGCTGTAAACCCGGTGGCGTATGCCTTCGGGGGTTCAAATCCCTCCCCCACCATTTGCCCCCCAAAAGGGGGGTTTTTTGTTTTATGTGTTATGAAAGAAATAAAGGAGGCAGGTTACTATACCTTAAGGTGAGTGGTGGAAAACAGGTACCTTCACAACGTGCGCGAACCGGTTTCACTGTGAGGGTATTTAGCCTCCAAGTGAAACCACAGTCATCCGTTCCCTTACAATTCTCTCAACCCTGTTGCGCATATCCGGCACATCTATACGACTAAGAGCCGGCTCAAAAAAACCTAAAACTACGAGTTCGCGAGCATCCCTCTCACTCAAACCTCTACTGCGCAGATAGAAAACCTTCTCCTCATCTATAGGCCCTACGGTGGCACCGTGGGTCGCTTTGACTTCATCGGTCATGATTTCGAGTCCCGGTATGGAGTCGGCTCGAGCACCGCTGTTGAGAAGAAGAGTATGTTCGGAAAGATAGGCATCGGCATACTTGGCCTCGTGATGTATATTTATCATTCCATACAGAACGGTCCTGGATGTGTCTTTCAAAACAGCCCTAAGTGTGGATTCCCCTCGGGCGGAGGGGGCTTTGAAGTTAAGATGTGTAGTGAGGTCATAATGTTGATTGTTGCTTCCAAACAACACCTGTACATCTTCGACCTTAGCGCCGGTTCCCAAGGGTATTAGGCGATGTTTGGCCATGCTAAACTTACCACCGAACCACGCCCCTACGAACTTAGCGTCCCCTCCCCTCAAAACTTTGGCTCCTCGCTCCGCAAAGATTACGCTTCCCCCATCCAAATTTTGGATCATCCCTACCGTCACACTGGCCTGTCTACCCACCTTAAGTTCCACGACTTCCGTATAAAGGCCACTTCCTTCGACTTCCACGATTACCTTTAAAAAGGAACGCTCCCCAGTTTCAATCCTAAGGTGGAAGTGTTCCCTCCCTCTGACGTTTAACTTTATACGTACGGGTTTTTCCACCTTCATGCCAGTTGGAACACGGAGTACCACAGGTGAATGTACGTTGGCGTAATGGAAAGCTACGAATTTCCAGCTGCCAGGTGGGACCACGTCACCTACCTCTCCTTCATCGGTCAATCTCACCCCTTCGGGTATGTCTATCCAAACTTCGCTCTCGGTATACTTGGGATAGGAAAAGCTATACCACCAGTTCAGGTTGGTATATTTACTGCTGGGCAGGGGAAGCCTTTCGTAGAGTTCTTGGGCTTGCAATTTTAAAACGTTCGGGTTCTCTCTCATAGTTGATATTCTATATCCGAAAGCCGACCTTTTAGGTCGGGATTATCTATACTTTCCCTCCCAAAGTCTCTCCACGTATATGTGCCGCAGTCTATCCCCTTCCATCTTGGCCCTTATAAGCTGCCCGGAGAGTTCTATGGTTGAGGCACCTTCCCTATATACCACGTGCGCCGAATCTCTAAACAGAATACTTTCCACCTCACCTTCCTTAAAAGTTATAATCACGCTTTTGGATTTTCCCTCCCCTCCTTCCCACTCAACCCGTGCCTGCCCGCTTATCAAAATTTCCTTTAAGACGGTGTCGGCCAGGATAGCTCTTAAGGTATCTCCCCTGGCGATGAATTTTTTGGCACGGGCTACCACATCACCTACACCGTAGGTGGTGTCCCTATGCAGGATAAACATGGATGCTCTTACCTCAACGGTATCCTTTCGAAGGATCATAGAGCGAGCGTTCCCAAGCACGTAACCGAAGGCTTCCCGACCATCATAGAAGGCGCTGTCTCCTTCAACTACTACCCCCTTACGTTTAGCCTCCACATATACGTTGCCGGCCACCCAGGCTGAATCTCCTTTGGCTATAATAACGTTACCTCTTACTTTCCTGTACTCATCCTCAAAATGAGCGTTACCTCTAAGTCGCAGCAAGTTACTCTTTCTGTTGTAAAATAGCGTATCAGCTTCCATTGTAAGCCTATCGGAGGTTATGTGCGCTCTGTAGAGATACACCCTACCACTCTTTTCATAATAGGTCCCATGTGATCCCCTTATACGATAATCCGAAGTTCTTACTCTAACTCCTTTCCCCAACACGTATATAGTTTCATTTCCTTTAAATAACACTGTCATTGAGCCAGCGTTAAATGAGAAACGGCCTGCGAGGAGTAGTAAAAACACGACGTATTTTATGGGTGGCAAAGGTGAAAGTCGCCTTCTTTAAACGCTCGTATAATAGAATCTATGCCTCACAAAATCTTGAGGAAGCCTAAAGGCTACAGAACCATAACCGAGATGTTTGAGGCCACGGTAGGTAGATTACCTAACAAGGAGATGTCGCGCATCCGCAGAGACGATAGGTGGATTTCCTATACCTATGCGCAGGCCTATACCAGGGTACGCAAGTTAGCAGAGTATCTTCAAAAGGAGATGGGTGTGAGGAAGGGTGATTTCGTAGCTCTCGTCGGTGAGAATCGTCCCGAATGGGGTCAAGGTTATCTAGCGATCCTTTGGGCCGGTGGCGTGGTCGTCCCGTTGGATGCTCGCTTGGGTCCCATGGAGAGAAGATACCTTCTGAACTTCGCCGGAGTTAAGCACGTTGTAGCTTCAGGCAGATACGTTCCTGAACTTCTTGAGTTTAAAGGTGAGCTGGGACTTAAAGGAATACTCTCCATGGATGAGAGTAGTGACCTCCCTACCTTCTCCTACGTTGATACCAAATATGAAGGTATAGATAGGGTTGAGATACAACCGGAGGATTTGGCCGAAGTTCTATTTACATCGGGTACCACCGGATCACCCAAGGGTGTTATGCTGACGCATAAAAACATAATGAGTGATATAGAAGGCGTGTATCAAGTTGTACCCATTTACGAGGAGGACGTTTTCTTTTCCATACTTCCCCTTCACCACGTCTACGAATGCACCGTTGGATTCTTATCACCTATATACACCGGTGCAACGGTATCCTATTCCCGATCCCTACGTCCCGACCATATGCTGGCCGATATGAAGGATACCCGCCCCACCGTATGGTTGACCGTCCCCTTAATATTGGAAAAGATCCTAAGCCGAATACTGCGTGAGATGGATAAAGCTCCTGCGTCCCGCAAGTTACTCTTTGGTGCTTTGCGGGCCAGTCGTAGGGTTCCTCTGGTAGGTAGAACGCTGAACAAACGTCTTTTCAAGCCTCTTCATGAAAAACTCGGTTTGGATAGGCTCAAGTTCATGGTATCCGGAGGAGCGGCCTTACCTCTTTGGGTTGCCAAAGGGTTACAGGAGTTGGGGTTCGAGGTTATCCAGGGTTACGGTCTATCGGAGACGTCCCCTATATTGACCGTCACACCTCCCCATGATCCTCGCCTGCCTTCTGTAGGGGTGGCTATACCGGGTGTGGAGATAAAGATAGTTGATCCGAACGAAGACGGAGAGGGAGAGATAGCTGCTCGCGGCCCTGTGGTGATGAAAGGATACTATAAGAACGAGAAAGCCACCAAGGAGGTTTTCACCGAGGATGGATGGTTTCTTACAGGTGATATAGGCTATCTGGATTCGGACGGATATCTTTACATAACGGGGAGGAAAAAGGCTGTTATAGTGACGCGAGGAGGTAAGAACATCTATCCGGAGGAGATCGAGAGCAAGATTTTGGAGTCGCCCTTCGTCGAAGAGATCCTGGTCTTTGGAGCAAAAAATCCCACAACTGGAGATGAAGAGGTACAGGCTTTGGTTTATCCGAACCTGGATATGGTTCGCCAGGAGGCTAAACGGCAAGGGGTACAGCCGGACGATGACTTCATATATTCGTTGATAGATAGGGAAATAGCGAGACTCACTAAAGATCTTGCCTCTTACAAACGTATAAAGAGGTTCGCTCTTCGTTACGAGGAGTTCCCGAAGACAACGACGCGCAAAATAAAGAGACACTTGTTTAAAGGAATGTACATAGAACCGGGGGAGAAGGTTAAAGATGCAGGTATAGAGGAAAAGGAGTAGGATGCTGGTATATGTGGGTGTGGGTTGCAACGAAGGAGAGAGGTTTGTAAATCTTATTCGGGGAATACGATTTATAGCGAAGAGGTATGTTATTTTGGCGGTCTCCTCAATATATAGAACGAAAGCGGTGGGTTTTAAAGGTAGGGACTTTTTAAACGCTGTAATACTCTTGAGGACGTATGACAACCCTTTTGCGGTGCTTTCCTATTTGAAAACAGTAGAACACCTGTTGGGTAGAAGATCCAATGATCCAAATAGACCCTTCGATGGAGATATACTCCTTTGGGAAAATCTGTACTTAGAATCTCCTATCTTGACCGTACCGCATCCTCGCATGTATTTAAGGGCCTTTGTGCAAATACCTTTAATGGAGCTTTTTAAACGTGGGTTCCCCACATTCGGATACAAGCTGCGAACATTTGCGGACGTCGGAGATGTGGTCAAGGTTGTGGATGGAGCCGCCCTTCAACTGTTGGCCGTAGATTGAGACAAAATCCATAAAAATCAAATGAACACCTCCCCCACATCCACCTCCAATCCCTTCAGAACTTCACTCTTGACTTTCCCCTCTCCCTCCGCCACGCTGTGAAGCTCATATTTCCCATCCTTCAAAACCCACACCTCTATAGCCCTCTCTTCCGGATAGACTATCCAGTACTCCTTCACTCCAGCCTCCGCATACAGCCTTTTCTTCACGAAGGTGTCCCTCCTGACAGTCTGGGGCGAGACTATCTCCACCACCAGGTCCGGAGCACCGAAGAGCCTCCCTCCCTTAACGTTCTTCAGATTCTCCTTCGCTATGAAGACTATGTCCGGCTGTACTACCAACTTCTCTCCCAAGATAACGTCAAAGGGGGCGGGGAGAACCTCACCTTTCCCCCTGTTTTCCACCCAAAGCCTCAATTTCACAAAAAGCTTTGAAAGTACCCTCTGATGCATGAAGCTAGGTGCCGGCATCTTCTCTAACCTCCCGTTTATGAGCTCATAGCGTCCCTCGTCCGTATTTCGCAGATAATCCTCGTAGGTCCAAAATTTGGCCTTAGACCTCTCAAGTACCGCTTCCTTCATATTCTCCTCCGGCGGTATTTTAAGGGGGAAACTACCTGACTATCACCTTGAAAGTCTTCCTCCCTACCCTCATAAGATACACCCCCGCCGGCAGACTCACCCTCCCCTTGCCAGCGTGCTTTAAATGATTTGTTTATCCTCGTGGCGAAAAAGGAAAGCAGCAG
>JAADCS010000011.1 GCA_013154295.1 Thermotogae bacterium | reverse complement strand
TACCACCACCTCAAACTCCCCACTATCCCCGTCTCGTGGATTCTGTCCATCGTACCATCTATCCCACCCGTCCATAGGGGAGTGCGCGTCTTGAGGCGTACCTTCAACTCCACAGAAGGGATATTTTAAAGGCGGGAATCGTTACCATGGTAAAAGGGCGAAGACCCAAGCAAAAAATTCCCAAACTCTTCTGGAAAAACTTCCTCCATACCTGTTACGTAGTTTCTCCCACGCATAAACGAAGGCAACTGTAGTAAGAAAGATCATACCTCCCAAAACCAACCCTCTAAACCACCCAACGTGTCCGTAGAAACTCACCAAGGGACGTGTAAAAGGGGAACCATAGACAATAGAATTATGGAACGCATAGGACATCAACGAGTTACGCCCCAACATAGCCAGAAAGTCCGACCGAAAACCGAAACCCTCCGCCACTACGAGGATAAATAGGAAAAGCATAAGAGTTCCTACCCGTAGGAGAATATTCAAAAAGGCACCTTCCGAAGCTGGAAATGGTATAAACATAGCCAACGGGACAGCCAAAGTCGGGAAAACCATCAAGTAGAAAGTTATCCTCCTCTCCACAAGATAGGAACTTCCCAGGGACGATCCAAAAAACATATAACCCCAATACGGAAAGATTGGAAACAGAGATCCCTCGCGGGTAAAGTAAGGCGACAAAAACTTAGGCAAGGATTTACCCCACTCCCAAACCCACGGCGTTAGAACCCAGAATAAAAGCCCCAAAATGAAAAATATTGCAGATCTTCGCCGATTTTCCTTTATGAATCTTAAAAGCAATGTGATCGCTAAAACACCTGAGCCTATACTTATCAGTATCTCTACCCGGCGAAAGATATTCAAACCCCTAATAAACCACTCTGGAGGAGGATAAAACCTCCAACCTCCCATGATTACCTCCCCACTGACCCCTAGGGAACTTAAAATATAACCCACAGTAAAAACTATCAAGAGGAACAACGATTTCGTGGGTAGTTGAGTGGCATATCCAAAAGCCATCAACTCTATACCCCTTCTAAGCCTCCTCCAAAACTTCCCATTGGTATAGGTATAAACAGCCAAAAAACCCGACGAAACCAGAAAGGCTGGTGCCACCAAGCCGTTAAAGAAAGCTACCGATTGATAGAGAGAGGTAGCCTTTATAGAAGGAATTATCACACCATCCAAAGTATGTGTAGGAATCATCCAGATAACAAACAAACCTTTTAAATAATCAAAAAATAATAACCTCTGTCGTTTCATAAAAACAACAGAACCCCTGTCGTTTCATAAAAACAACAGAACCCCCACCCATCTTTCAGGTGGGGGCCTTCCCTACGTTCAGTAGGTCACGAGGATACTTCCTCCACGGGAGGAAGTTTTACCTAGAATCGCCGGCTTTTGGTAAGGCTTACGCTTGCTCAGACGAGGGACACGCCTTTCCTTATTCATCTTCTACCTCCTTACCCTGGTATTATAACCCTGAAACCGCCTCCCGTGCGGGGTTTTGCTCCCTTAAAATAACCCGACGATGGGAAAGGTTTATAAGAAAATAGAGCTCGTAGGCGTTAGCACCACAAGCCTTGAGGACGCCATAAAAGTGGCCATAGAAAGAGCCTCAAAAACCCTTAAGCACCTCAGCTGGTTCGAGATAAAGGAAATAAGAGGATCCATAAGGGACGGCAAAGTGGTTGAGTATCAAGTGGTTTTAAATGTAGGCTTTAGAGTGGAGGATGAGGAGAGCTAAGTTTAGCATCAAGTAGCGTGGAGAGGGTACCTGTATGTGGAAAAGGAATAGAAAAGGTTTTTATTTGGAACTACCCTTTGCGGAAGTTGGTATAAGTACTGAAACGGTTGAGTTTGATCTACACCTGAGGCAGGTGCATGGAGCTAGAGTCGTCATCTATAGAGGGCAGAGGGAAGAGATCGGGGACGGGGTTTTAACTGACCGCCCCCACATAACTCTGGGAGTAAAAACCGCAGATTGCTACCCAATATTCCTGTTGAATGAAAGGGCTGTCGGTGTACTCCATGCAGGTTGGAGGGGGAGCGTTAAGGGTATTCTTTACGAGGGTTTAACCCTCATGCACCGAACATGGGGAATATCGCCCAAAGAGGTAATGATAGCCTTCGGGCCTGGAATATGCGGGAGATGCTATGAGGTTGGAGAGGATCTCAAGCCTTATTTTGGCTTCCACCTCAAACCGAAGGGAAACGGCAAATATCTCCTTGATCTCTACGAGTATAACCTTAACCTGCTGAGAAGGTGGAACGTCGACTACGTGATACCACCACCAGCCTGCACGTATGAAGATCAAAATCTATTTTCCCATCGGCGGGGTGATAAGGGCCGCCTTCACGCGTACGTACAGCTCAAAGAACACCTTTGAACCGCTAACTTCTCACTATGGATCGCATACGGTCCATAAAGGCTGGATCCACTATGTACTCGGCTTGAGTCCTACCTAAACCCGTCGTAACGAACTTCTTGCTTCTTTCTATGGGTATGGCCAAACCACGGTCGTAGCAAAAGTTTCTTATCTTTCTCTCCAGGGAGGCCACCTTGAAAAAACCCTCCCCGTTCATCATACCCATAAGAGTGCGCACATTCACCTTGCCGGTGGAAAACACTAGCCGGTTGAGTAACCTCCTTTCATCTCTGTTGAGATCGTGATAGAGGTCAAGGTAATCATCCTCATTCCAAGGGCGCATAATCTGGCCCTGCAGACTATCCTTAATTTCTTGGGTGAGCCTATAATCCAACGTCAAATAATACTTATCACTCCCGTATGGTCTAAGCCACCCCCAACTTTCAAGCATCTTAGCCACATCCCTCAATTCCTTAAGCGGCACAAACATGTGTTTAGCCACCTCCTTCAAATTTACGTTGGGATGAGCGTCTAAAATACCCCACACCAACCATTTGGTGCGGCTACTTCCCATATGAAGCAAGATCTCTACCACATGCTCCTTCTTGATCATGATACAGGAAGTGTAAGGCAGAGGAGAAGCCGTTGTGTGTAAAAGTCGTCGTAGAGGCGACGACTCTATGCTATATGAGGCATCTCATTATAAATGATATAATTATATGCGAAAAAGCGACAGTAATTCTTTTTCTTTACGGCAATACTGAAAGTGTTGGTGGAGCCTTTGCCAGATGTTTGGCAAAAGTGATGAAGTATTTTACCTATGCACTGTATAAACGTATCTTCCAAATTCCCGCTAACTATTCTCTGATCCTCTAAGGAATAGTTGCACGTTTATCCGATGTTCAAACAGCATAAAACAGAATTTTCTATCTCCAGCCTAAGAAATCGGTGTTGTCTGATTCACTTATCACAACCTTATTTCCATCTTCCATTTTTCCCAAAAACGGAGCCAATAGTGATCGGGATTGGAATACCCTTTAGCAACGACGTTTTGGCAACATCCTTCTCCTTGTACTGAATAGTGGCGTAGTTTGGATAGATTTGGACGCTCTCTACACCATACAGGTTACCGACGGTATCGCTCCGCAGTCATGGCAGTAGTCCCATAAAAGATTGATCTTTATAGCCCCCAATATCATGCTGTATAATTTTTCATCAGCGTATTATCGCAAAATGAAGATATACCCGGCAAGCTGCTGTAGAATAGAAACTCTATGATGGGTTTGATAATAGCGCTACATAGTTTGGATAGGGATGCCCACTGGGTTCCACCGGAGACGCTTGACTTGTGGGGAAAGCGAAAGACGGAAATTGCGCCGGTCAACAGTACCTTCATAGGTACACATCGCACTCCCCTAACGGTTGAATTTATAGGACCGAGGCCTATGTTTAATGAACCATGGTCCGACGGCACAGTCGCTGGCAGAATGGTCGCCATACTACCGCATCCCACCGATCCCAATATCGTTTACGTAGCCGCCGCGTCCGGAGGTGTGTGGAAAAGTACAGATGGAGGCCTTACCTGGACCCCCTTGACCGACCATCTGCCTACCACGGTGAGTGGAGCCCTGGCTTTTGATCCCACCGACCCCGACATCGTATACTACGGCACGGGAGAGATGCATTATTGTTTGGACTGTTTCCCAGGTGATGGCCTCTTCAGAAGCACCGATGGGGGCATAACCTGGACCAAAATTGCCACCACATCGCAGGTTGGATCTTACATAAGCCGCATACTGGTCAATCCTACCGATCCTAATATCATCTTTGTGGCCGGGAACTCAGGGCTGGCGCGCAGTTTGGATGGAGGTAGTTCTTGGAGTTTCGTATATTCCCCCACCGACGTCAACAGCGTAGTTATGCGATCCGACGCCCCCAACGTGCTTTTCATGGGGGTCTATGGAGAAGGGGTCTTTGTAAGCTCGGACAATGGAAATACTTGGAACCTTATAACCTCTTTACCCACGTCCGATAGTGGTATAAAGCGAGTAGAGTTGGCCATCTCCCCCAGTAATCCGGACGTTATTTATGCCAGTTTCACCGGCACTTCTAGTGAGCTCTATGGCCTTTATAAGAGTACGGATGGAGGTTCAACGTGGACTCGTTTGGATGCTCCCGATTACCTTTACCCCCAAGGTTGGTACGACCACGCCATAATCGTACATCCTTATAACCCCGATATAGTGTTTGCCGGTGGAGTCTTCCCTTACTCCTCATCCCGGTATGGTATAGTGCGCACGCTGGACGGTGGATTAACGTGGGAAGACGTCACCGACAGAGACTCGTTAGGTATAGTACATCCTGACATCCATTTCTTTGCCTTTGGCCCTGACACGACGTTATACGTGGCGTGCGACGGTGGTATCTGGAAAAGCCGAGATTTGGGAAACTCTTGGGAGAACCTGAACGAGGGCTTAGGAGCACTTCAGTTTTATACCGTATCCGTAAATCCAAGGTATTCGGGTCTTATAACCGGCGGCACTCAGGATAACGGTGCGGCTCTTTACTTTGACGGTTGGGGCATAGGTTGGGAAAACGTAGCCGGAGGAGATGGAGGGCCCACCGTATGGAGGACGGATAGTACGGAGTACTTTTTCACCACCTACATAAGAATGTCCAATCTCACCCGAAAGTACTGGAGTTGGAGCGACCTTTCTGTACATTATGACGCGTATATCGGAGGTCCTTGGAGTGGTGTAGATAGAGCATCTTGGGCCAACGGTCCTTTCGTTGCTGACCCTACCGGAAGCAGCGCCACTCTCTATCTTGGCACTTATAGAATATGGAAGAGCACCGACGGTGGCCTCAATTGGAGCAGCATGACTGGAGATCTAACCGATGGTACGGGTGTTCTGTTGAGCCTAGCCGTATCCCAAAGCAACGATACTCTATACGTGGGTACGTCCAACGCCCTTGTAAAGGTCTCTTTTGATGGTGGAAGTACGTGGATGGACCGCACCCCTTCCGGTCTCTACGGTTGGGAGGATTTCACCGATGTCTGGGTAAATCCGAACGACGCCTCGGAGGTGTATACGAGCGCTAAGAGGGGGAGCGGTACTCGCATATTCCACTCTACCGATGCCGGAAGCACGTGGGAAGATCTAACAGGAGACTTGCCCAACGTTACGGTTTACTCTCTCGCCATAGACTTCAGGCCCACACCCCATCACATATTCGTAGGTGCCTACGACGGGCTTTACTACTCAACCGATGGAGGAGTAACCTACACCAAGGAGATTGGAATACCCAGCACGCCTGTATACGATCTGGTCGTAGATACCCTAAGTGGAAACCTCATAGTAGCTACCCATGGGCGCGGGGTATGGAGGGTAAGTCTACCGGTCGCCACCTCTAAAAGGGAGGTTCCCAGTGCAGTACGCAGAAGTTTTGTGCTGGTGGGCAAAACCCTCTTGGTTGCCGGCGAAGGTAAGCTGTACGATGTATCCGGACGCAAGGTAGGAGAAGGCTCCGAGCGTTGGAAAGTATCCCTAAAACCGGGTGTGTATATGCTCAAACAGGGAGAGAAGATCCACAGGATAATCGTTAAATGATACCGTAAGGCCCCACTCTAGTTCTTGTGGGGTTATGAGGTCATCTGGTTTCACTCTGAGGCTATTTGGCCTCACAGTGAAACCGCCAAACAACGACCTTTGAAATTAAGGGGAACCGCCATAAAATCATCTCCATGAAGAAGAATTTCCTTTTACTTATGGTGGGGTTACCGGGGGTAGGAAAAACGACTCTGGCGCGGCACATGGTGAGGCTTTGGAGGGGGATGGAGATGTATGAGTCGGACGTTATTCGCAAAAGGCTTTTGGGATATTCACCGCAGGATACTCTACCTTCACACCTGTATTCCAACACTGTTAACGAACGTACCTTTTCCTTTATAAGAAGGGAAGCTGAGAAAAATCTGAAAAGGGGTAAAAGTGTCCTGGTAGATGCCACATTCATCCGGCAGGAATATAGAAAGCCTTTCATGGAATTGGGTTTTAGAACCGGCGTGCCGACCATAGCCGTACACGTATTCGTCCCAGAAGAAGTGGTTAAGGAACGCCTTACAAAACCGAGAGAAACTTCGGATGCGACCTATAGAGTGTATCTTAGTATGAAGGAAGAGGCGGAACTTCCACCCAATGAACTTTTCCACCTATCGGTAGATGGAACAGCTGAACCTTACACTACGGCTTTAAGGGTTTCCGCCTGGATAGAAGGAGTCCTAAAGGTTTTCAATAAAGTAAAATGTTAAACAAACAACACGAGATAGTACTTCAGAGCTTTTTAGAATTTCCCAATCCAAACCCATGGCTTGAACAGTATCCTACACCTCCCAACGTAGCTATTAGGATGTTGAACCTGGCTAAGGGGGATGTAACTGGAAGTACGGTGGTAGATTTGGGATGTGGCACTGGTATATTGAGCGCATGCGCATTATGGAGTGGAGCCACGAGTGTTATCTGTTTGGATGTGGATATAAAGGCCTTGAAAACGGCCAAGAAAAATTTAAACCTGGCCAAGGGACTGTTCGGTGGAGAGGAGTATCTTTTGGTGAAGGGGGAGGTCGGGATGTTACCTATAGCCGGAGCAGATGTGGTTATCATGAACCCACCCTTCGGGATCCAAAGAAAGGGAGCGGACGCTCTTTTCCTACGAGCGGCCATGCGGATAGCCCCAAAGGTCTGGACACTATTGAGTCGTGCCAGCGATCCTTTCGTGGATAGGTTAAGCCATGAGATGGGATTCTCGTGGGAAAGAGTTACTGACTTCAACTTCAACTTGGGAAAGAGTATGCACTTCCATCGTTTAAGGAAGAAAAGGATAGAAGTGAGCCTTTACCATTTATGGCTGGAAAGATAATTTTTTGATCGTGTACGAGGAAAAACTTGAACAAAGGAACCCTAATTCTTAAAGGTGGAAACTACGTTGATCCCATTTCACCGAATATCATATAACGTACTTGATAGGACCAGAGTGTTTTCTTTGTGCTGTGCATCTCACCTACTGAAAATCCCTAGAGAGCTTAATCACCCCAATTCTCATCGTATTCCCTATGGCCATAAAGTTACCAACGATCCTTCTGGTTTGCCTCCGGTAGCACACATAAGCGAACATAGACGTTCAGCGGTTTCACTTGGGAGCTATTTGGCCTCACAGTGAAACCGAAGCGGTGTTTGTACCTTTGGTTTCTCCCAAAGGTTCGCAACCATGAGGAGCAAAAGGAACGATGATTTTAAAATAGGGGATCTCGCCACGCGAATCCTCCTGCACATCAAACCATTCGGAGACATCGTTTAGGTAGCAGTATTCTGCAAGGCACTGAGGCTAAAGAAAGGAAGCTGCCAGGATTTAGCATTGGAAAATGTTCCATTCGTAAGAAGTCGTCTGTATAATACAAGTCTATGAAAAGGGGAAGTGTATTTCTAATAGCATTGGCAGTTGGATCCTACGGATGCGCCTCCGGGCTCCTGATAGAGAAGGCCCAGATAGAAGAGGGTAAGGGTGTCGGCTTGGTACAAGGAAACGTGGGTATAAACACTCTCACGTACGGTGCCGATGAGCAGAGGAGCTACACCGCCTACTCGGTGGAATTAGGGGGACGATACGAGTATGGCTTTGGGAAAGCGATAGCGGGTGGTGCTGAACTTCCATTGGGATACACCTACTTCTCCGAGTCTCCAGATTCCACGTCGGGTATCCTTTTCAACGGTTTTCAAGCCTTCCCACGGCTCTACGCCAAGCTAATCTACGGAAGTAATAACGCTCGTGTTGGTTTTAAGGTCTCTTTAGGTATGAGCTTGAGCTACATGCAAAACACCGTACGGGACGCCTACAACGATACCACCCTGACCGTTTGGAATTGGAATACGTACCCCAACTATTTCGTCTCCTTCTTCGGAGGCTTTGGATCTCCAGAGAGGGTAACTATAGGGCTGTCCGCACCTCCCCTCTACTTCTGGGGTGCCCTTCATATCACCGACCGCCTCTCCTTCCTTCTGGGGATAGTGGGCTTCGCCTACAAAGATCTATATTACTCCCAGAGCTTTATTGCCTTACGTTTCGGAGTGGGGTGGTTCTTTTAGATAGGGCGATCAGCACGGGCTGATGTTATTAGAGGGTTAAGTGGTGTAGCGGATCAACTTACACGGTAGAGATCGGGTTTTCTATCCCTTATTACGTCTATGAAGTTACGGTTTTTTTCTACCTGGTCCAAGTTCACTTCAACGACGGATGCAACTTCCTCCATACCCAAACGTAAAAGGACATCACCGGAAGGTGAAACGACGGAGGAGTTGCCGCCATATTCAACTCCCTTCTCCATTCCGATCCGGTTAGTTGCCACCACGAAAATGCCATTTTCGGCAGCTCTGGCTACCAGAAATGCCCTCCATATCTCAACTCGGCTACGGGGCCACTGGGCTGGTATGAGGACAACCTTAGCCCCCTCCAGGGTCAGAGTTCGAAAGGCCTCCGGAAAACGTAGGTCGTAACATATCTGTAGGCCGAACCGTATTCCGTTAAAAGCTGTAAAGCTATTTAAAGATTCACCCGGCACGAACATTTCACCCTCGCCAAGGGGTAAAAAGAGATGAGCCTTATCATAGGTTGCCAGTACCTCACCTTCGGGTGATACGAACACGGCTGTATTACGTGTTTTTCCATCATCTCCTAAGCGAGCGTAAGAAAAAACGAAAGCCGCCTTAACCTTAGATGCCAGAGATCTCATAAAGTTTACGGTAGGACCATCCAAAGGTTCAGCTTTCAAGTGGGGATCTTTGTAACCGGTGGTAAATAGTTCCGGTAAAACGTAAAGATGCGCTTTCACATCGGTGACCATATTACGTACCTTCCAAAGGACCTCATCTCTCTGGGTGGTGTTTATCTGGAGAAGTCCTACCTTTAGTTTCACGTTTGATACCCTCCGTTAGAAGCCGTACGTCCGTTTTCCAAACGGTTATCTCCATCCTTAGACGACCGATGCGTTCCTCGTACCGTTTGAGCTGGCTCCAGTTGTAAAGGAATGTGGCCACACTCAAAATCAACCACCCTAAGGCCAAGGAGTACATGATCGCAATCAACCATCTCATCTCTCAACCACCAACACCCTCGGTTCGGGGGTGTTGTCGGTCTCTGGAAACTGTACCTTTACTATCTGATTTTCGGTGGTGGTTATGTATTTGCCTACGAAATCGGCATGTATAGGTAATTCCCTCCATCCCCGGTCTACCAAAACGGCTAACTTCACCACTCTCGGTCTACCAAACTCAAACACTTGATCTAAAGCAGCCCGGACAGTTCTGCCCGTGTAAAGGACATCATCCACGAGGAGTATGGCTCGTCCGTCGACTGGGTAGGGTATGTCGCTGCCCCTCACTTTGGGGGCCTCCGCAACCAGAGAGAGGTCGTCTCTGTAGAAGGTTATATCTATGGCACCCAGGGGTACTTCGCGGTTGGAGAACGTTTTAAGCTTTTCTCTTATAAGGCGCGCTAAAGGTACGCCCCTCGTCTTTATACCCACCAGGATCAGATCATTCAGATCCTCAAACTCTTCCCACACCTGAAGAGCCATTCTACTTATAGTTCTATCCATCTGGGAGGAGTTCATAAGCACGTACATAGTGCCTATTTTACGCTTGGCACACGTTACTATCACGAGTTTTCTTACCCTTTGGAATTGAAGTCTCTGCACCTAAGGCCGTTTTTTCTCCCTCTTTCCACGGTATAATAGCCGTGAAGATGAATAAGTATCATGTTAAGAAAGCCGCGGTTTTAGGTGCGGGTGTAATGGGAAGCCAGATAGCAGCCCACCTGGCCAATGTAGGTATTGAGGTTCTCCTTTTGGACATAGTACCCAAGGATGCCAAGGACCCCAAGGACCGCAACCGTTTCGCCCGGATGGCCCTCCAGAGGATGCTGAAGGAGAAGA
>JAADCS010000143.1 GCA_013154295.1 Thermotogae bacterium | reverse complement strand
TGACGCGCAGCTTCGCTTTGACGTCTATGGTGCCGCTGTCGGAGTTTAGAACTTTGGATATGGCGCTCTTGGGGTAGGACACGAGCGTGAAAGTTATATAGCGGTACTTGGGATAGCCTAAGATCTTGGCCACCTCTCTATCGCGGGTGGTGTTGCCGGATTTGAAGGAACGCACAGGTATGCGAATTTTCAATCTGAAGAGGCTATCATCTCCGAAGGAAAGCGATACCTTCAGTTTTTCACTCCTACCGGTGACGGGGTCGGGAACGGCCCCAACGGCCTTGAGGACGGTGTGATACTGAACGTATCCCTCCTTGAAGGATACGCTTAAGGAGATAAGAAAACCAAACATAGGAGCATATTTTACGGCAGACCTTTTCGCTTTCAAAATACCCTTAAACTATTTCGCTAAAGTTTTATAATCGGCCTTTCAACTATATATCCGGTTTATCCTCTTATCACCCCCACCAGGCCCATAACCGTAGCGGCAAAGCTCCAAAGAAAGATCGTAAGTTTGGGGTCAAACCCCCCTATAAGGAGCGCGTCGGCTACCAAGTATACCCCAATGGCGAGGGAGCCCATAGCCCACTTTTTGGCGATCTCGCTTCCCCAAAGCAACAGCAAGTTATAGAATATAAGAAAAGCCATGGCGAGATCAAGCACGATAAAGAGCATATAGGGTGAGAGGGCGGAAAACGTATCCTTCACACCAGGGAAGAAAAAGGCGATCACTCCTAAAACCACCGTTAAAGCCACTACCACGAACCCCCGTGTGAGATTTAGACTATATCCTAAGGATTGAAAGTAGGCCACGTACCGCAGGTTGCCCACGAAAAAGAGGAGGCGAGCCAAAACATAAAGCACAAGACCGACAAGGGATAAATCTATTCCAGCTTTCAGACGGCTAAAGAAGAAGCCAACACCTTGAAACAAAAAAGCGAAGGCCATTATTACGTAGAACTGACCTCTAACACTTTTTAAACCCAACTCGCTCACGGCTTTGTGGATCCAAAGGAGGGATGCAACGAAAAGGATACAGCCCAAGACGTAAAAACTCCAACTCACGAAGAAGAGCAAGCTCCAGATCAGAATACCAAATAGAACCAGCAAAGAGAAGCCACCTAAAACCCTCAACATAGTAATAGTATTTTATGGGAGTGCTACGTTTTCATTTTTTTCTTCTTTGCCGAAGGCAGAAAGATGTTGTTAAGTATCAGACGATAACCTGGTGAATGCTTGTGTTTGGAAAGATCGGTAGGTTCCTCGCCTACAAAGTGCTGATAATCCTCCGGATCGTGTCCAAAATAAAAGCTGAAAAATCCTCTGCCATATTGAGCGTATATGTACTTGGCCGCATGGGCTTTAGGTTGGACTGCTAAAACCACAACGTATCTTTTGAGTTTATCAAGATAGACTCCCGAATCCTGTCCCAAAAATTCCTTTATGGCGTGAGTATGGTTCTGTGTAAGCATTGTGGGTATCTCATCCACTTTGGCTGAAAACTCGTACAGTTTGAATTTAGCCCTGGGGCCTAAGAGGGCTATATCCCTCGTGGCGTCGGCGTCAGTATGTTCGTATATGTAAGGGTTGGTTATTATCCTGAAGTTGGTAGCGAAGAGCGTTTTATCGTAATTCAATTTGGAGTTGACGTCCGGATCTGGGGGATCGCCATCGAAAGGGTCGTCCAATATATCCAACCCCTCGGAGGCGAGGGCAGCGTCTAATGTAAGGGGAGCCGAACACATTGCGAACAGATAGCCGCCATCGGCTACGAATCGTTTTATGCGTTTTGCAACTTCCAATTTCAAATCTCTAACGGTTTTGAAACCAAACCTTTTGGCCACCTCCTTGGATGTTGCCACCATTCTCCTGTACCAGTCGGTGTTGGCGTAGGTTGGCCAGAATTTACCGAACATACCTGTAAAGTCCTCATGATGGAGATGTACCCAGTCGTACCTCTTTAAAGCTCCCCTTAAGATGTCTTCGTCCCATATCAAATCGTAAGGGATCTCCGCGTAGTCTAACGCCATGCGAACGGCATCGTCCCACGGCTCGGCATATTTCGGAGCATAAACCGCCAGCTTAGGAAGTGACAGCAGTCTCACCTTGGACATATTACTTCGCTCTATTTCCGCTTCTATCCTTACCCTATCCCCCTCGCCTATTCTCTCGTAGAAGACCCCTCTGCTTGAAGCTCTGCGGGTTACATCTGGAGAGTTGGAATGGATCAGAAAGGATCCCCCTCTGTAGTTCAAAAGCCAATCCACCTCATAGCCCTTTCCTATTGCCCAATAGACCACCCCATAAGCCTTGAGATGATCTGTCTGCGCCTCGTCCATGGGTATTAGGATGTAAGAAAGGAGGAAAAACATTCTCCCGATTCTAAGGCTGGTCGTACTCCAGTTTGAAGTCTTTAACAAGCTTTCGTAAGTACCTTATATCACTCCTTCGCATCACCATACGGCCCCCTGAAGCCTTCAAGTTTAACGTATCTATATGGCTCTTCTCTATAAGGATTTGGGAATTTATAACACCTAAAGTTAGGCTCGTTAGAGTATCCCCATGTAGACGCATATAGGTGTCTATGAGATTTATTTCGGCCATTCTTACAGCGCTACTTTCCAAAAACACTCTCTCCGCCACGGCGAACATACCCAAGGAGGAGAGACGAAGTTGGCGCACGATCACACGGCCACCGAAAACGTTTAGATATAGAGCTGATCCCACCGGTATCCGAAACCGTAGTGTGTCAGCCGACGAATCTACCAGGAGTCGTAGGACCCTCCCAGAAGTGTCTATCTTTACCCTCCTTTCAGGAACGTGCACTTTGCCATCCTCGGAGGGAAGTATTTCCAGCTCTTCAACCACGGCTCCCTCCTTAGCAGCCAGAATCTCAACGTGCCAGTACCCTCCTATGGAAAGAGCTACCGTAAATAGCATACTTTACAGATTGAAACCGTACCACCGCCGAGCAGCTTCGTGGATCTCTAAGACCATCTCCACCAACGACGGAAAAGCACCCAGAGGTACCTGAGTGGCAGAGTCAGATAGGGCCTTAGATGGATTAGGGTGCACTTCGGCAAAAACACCATCCACTCCCACGGAGACCGCTGCCCTTAAAAGGTGAGGTACTAGATCCCTGTAACCTCCGGACACCTTCCCGCGCCCAGATAGAGTCTGAAGGGAATGGGTGGCGTCGTATAGGATTGTGAATCCTTCCCTTTTCATCCACACCAGTCCCCTCATATCCACCACCAGATCGTTGTATCCGAAGACGGTTCCTCTCTCGGTTACCCAAACCTCTTTTGCCCCACCCACTTTAGCCTTCTCAACGGAATGTTTCACATCCCACGGAGCCATAAATTGAGCCTTCTTTATGTTGACGATCTTACCACTTTTTCCAGCCTCAACTACCAAATCTGTCTGACGGGATAGAAACGCCGGTATCTGTACCACATCCACCACTTGAGCCACCATAGTAACGTCGTGATAGTCATGCACGTCAGTTAAAACCGGAAGACCAACTTTCTCCTTAACCTTGGCCAGTATCCTTAGCCCTTCATAGAGGCCCGGTCCCCTAAAACTGGTTATGGAGGTCCTGTTGGCTTTATCGTAAGAGGCTTTGAAAATCATACGAACCCCGTACTCTTCAGCCACCTCCTTGAGTCGATGGGCCACCTCCAAAACCATCCCTTCCGACTCTATAACACATGGGCCTGCTACGAAAAACGGTGCGTTCATCTTAGAGCCTCCCTTAAGTTGCTTGAGGTAGGAAGCAAAGCTTGCGAGACCAGCTCAATGTCATTGTAAGTTATGAGAACTTCCCTGTGAGCCTTCTCTAGGGGAAGTGGATACCCCTCCGGTGAGAGCGAGGCTACCTTCTCAAGGAGTTTTACCATTTCCTCATCGCCCATACCTACTCCCTCCACTTTGTAGACCAGTAGAGAGTGATAACTAAAACGTACGAAAGTTTGGTACATTTCCACCGTGAGGAGATCTTTGAATTCATCTTTGAAATCGTCCTGAAGGTCACCCTTCTCTTTGCAGAGATCCATCCGTCTCTTCCCCAGGCTGTACTTTTTGCTCTTCACATCTACCCTCATGGGAGGAGCAAAACCACGACCACGTGTGAAAAGGGAAAAGAGAACCTGATCTGAGTAGATGCCCTTAAAATCATAGGCATCTACGTAGTCGTGACTTATGGAATCTTTGGAGATGAACAGAAGCTTCCATCCACTCCTTACAAGATGCTCAAGGGCTACGAGATGCTCTCTGTGCAACAGAATAGCCAGGGCCAGGTACTTCCTCTCGCGGGGCCAGTCGTTCAGCTGTTCATTCACCAAGTTGAAAGCGACGAAATCCTCCGCGTTGAACCTACCCCTCAGGTCGTCGTACAACCCCATGCCGGCGATCTCATCCTCAATGCAATTCAACTCTTCTCTTTCCTCCTCCGAAAAGGAGGCATTTATCCACTCGTGGGTAGGTTTAGGGTTGATTATATCGCTTATAAAGGATCCATCTATGAGAACTAACGTACCCCTTGAAGGGTTCATCTTCAGAACGGAGCGGATCTCCGCCAACCTCATCCAGGTACCTAAAACGTTTTCGAGGTAGCGACGGCGAAATACCCCTCGCTCCAAAATATCTACGTGGGATAGAGCGCTATCGCGTGGGGCGTCTTTTGAAAAAAGGAGGGAGAGGCCACTAAGAGCAAATACAAGATAGGAAGTCCGGGGTGATTGGTTCAGAGAGCCGTCAACGGCAACCAATTCGTCTATATCCCCATCAACCTCCAACCTCTCCCACGGAGGATCGTAATCGGGCCTCTCCCTCTCTCCCAAAAGTTTCTCTATCCGCGCTCTGGACCTGATTATCGCCTCATATACGGAACGATGCATTACTCCACCCGAAGTGGAGGAAGCGCTTTACCCTTTACCAATAGCATAAAGGAAGGTTTCTGGGCCTCGGCTATATTCACGAACTTTATCACGCTTACCATCAGCATGGCGGTGCCGCTCGTATTCACCACTGAAGAGGGTATGACGTAAGATGTGGCCGTGGGAGGGAGATTTTTCACGTAAGGAGTGTTATCTCCCAACTTGAAGAAAACTTGAATAGAATCGGCATCACTCACGGGGGTCCAAGATACCAGTATGCTATCACCGACCGCATGGACCAGCGTATCAACGTTAACGGTGTCGGGAGCGGAGACATCCGGAAGGGTGAAATTTATATGCTCGTTATACTTAGGAACGACTACGCTGACGGAAGTACCACCCGCCAAGGTGACTTCTACCAGATTACCCAATGAGTCTATAGGCATGTATAGACCTTTGTCGGACTGGTAGTTTAGGGTCAAATCACCCACCTTAACTTCGGCTTCGTCGTACTCTTGAAGGTCTACGAGTACCTTGAAGAAAGCCGACTCGTACTGCAGGGTATCCAAACCCGCGGGTACGCCTACGCTACCGTACTCCGACGGTATGAGCGAAGTGAGAGCGGATAGGGCGGGACCCGTGGCTCCCCCACTTCCAAAGACGTGCGTATGTACCAACGAGGTGCCCTCTTGACAGGCCGTCAAGCCTAACACCAGAAAACCTAAAAAGAAAACTCTACGCATAACCTTACAATTCTAAGGGTGGAGGATGGGCAAAAAAAAGAACCCGGACCACGACCTACTTTCACGTGCCCTCTCGGTGCACGCTATCATCGGCCCTGGGGGGCTTAACTTCCGTGTTCGGAATGGGAACGGGTGTTTCCCCCCCCGGCATGGTGGTCCGGGTAAGTTAAGGATAGAATAATGGGGGGTGTTTGGTAATTTGTCAAGTACCTCCCCTTTCTCACACCGTAGTGGGTGGAATTCTACGGCCAGCGACTATGTGGAAATGTAGGTGGAAGACCTCCTGACCGGCTCCCTTTCCATTATTGGAGACCACGCGATACGCTTCTATCCCCAGTTTTTTGACTGTTTCCCTCAGACCACGGATCAGAGCGTAAGCCAACTCTTGGTCGATCTCCTCAAATAGATTTTCAACGTGCTTTTTAGGTATGAGAAGGACGTGGATGGGTGCTTGTGGGTTTATATCGTGAAATGCCATCACCTTATCATCCTCATATACCACCTTAGCCGGTAACTCTCCTTTCACTATACGACAGAAAACACACGCCATAGCTAAAATTCTACAGTCGTCCTGCTTTGAAGAAAGCCGACCCCATCACCACCTCGTCGGCACCCTCCAGTAGATGTAGGTTTGTAGGTTTTACTCCACCATCTACGGTTATGGTAAAGGATAGATCCAGACTTCTACGTATCTGCACTAATTCCCCTATCTTAGGTAGAACCCACGTTAGCATCCTTTGGCCAGAGAAACCGGGATAGACGGTCATAACCAAAATCTGGTCCACTTCCTCTACGATTTTCAGGAGCCTTTTAACAGGTGTGTCAGGAGATATAGCTAATCCCACCTTCAGCCCAGCCTCTTTTATGTGGTGTATTGTTGGTCTTAGAAGGGACGAACTCTCGTAATGGAAGGTTATACGAAAGACGCCTTCTAAGAAAAAACGCGAAATGTACTTATCGGGATGTTGAAGCATCAGATGGATGTCTAAAGGTTTGCCGGTTCTGGTGTGGATAGCGGACGTTATATCGGGGCCTAAGGTCAGATTAGGTACGAAGTGGCCATCCATAACATCAACGTGTATGAAGTCGCCCCCTTTGGCTCTTTCAAGTTCCTCATAACACCTGGACCAATCGGCAGCTATTATGGATGGGGCTATTCTCATCAGTAGGTCCTGCTTTTTATAAAGTGAGCCATGGCTACCAAAAACTCGCCCCTGATTCCAAGCGATTCCTTCACAGATGCGACAGCCTCCCTCACAAGGCGATCCATCTCCTCTTTAGCCCGCTCAAGGCCAAGTATCCGAACGGCGGAAGCCCGGTTGAAGTCCTTACGGAGTCGCTTACCAACCTCTTTTTCGTCTCCTACGGCATCCAGAATGTCATCCATTATCTGAAAGGCCAAGCCCACGTTGCGGCCATACTCTCTAAGTGAGGCCACCTTTTCGGAGGAAGCGTGGGATCCTAGAGCTCCAACTACCACGGAGGCCTCTATCAACTTGCCTGTTTTGTGGGTATGTATGAAGAGCATGTCTTCGTAGGTAGGATCTCTCTGGAGAGATTCTATATCGGCCACCTGTCCCTCTATCACTCCTTTGTAGCTTAGGGCATCGTTTATCTCACGTAGTATCTGGAGTTTGGTTTCGGCAGGCAGGGGACCTTCGGTCGCTACTCTGAAAGCGTAGGCAAACAGGGCATCTCCGGCTAATATGGCTATGGCATTACCGAAAACCCTGTGAAGTGTGGGTTTGCCTCTTCTGAAGTCGTCGTTGTCTATATCCGGTAGATCGTCATGTACTAACGTAAAGGTGTGGATCAACTCTATAGCAACCGCTTGTGGAAGTAGGGCCTTGGGATCCTGCCCTAAAGCCTCGGCTGTGGCCAACGTAAGTACAGGCCTAAGACGTTTTCCACCTGAAAATACCGCATAACGCATGGCCTTATATAGGTTTTGAGGATAATCATCTTCAGGTGGGAGAAAACGGTTTAAAGCCTCTTCAACGGTTTTACGGTATTCCTCCCATATCCTTTTAAACTCTTCCATCTTCAGAAGGACCAGTCCAACACTATACCACCGTATGTTCCATCGGCTGGGAAGGAGGCAGCGAAATTGTAACCCATCTCCAAGGCGACTTTCACGTTGCTGACAGGGTAGAATCCGACAGCCCACGATAAGAGGCTAAGATGATCGGAGGGCATATACTCTTTCTTAAGGCTACCTATATAGTTGTAGAGAAAGGAAGTGTAAAAGTGTCCAAAGGTTAGATCCACTCCGGCGTAACCAGTTATGTACGCGGTAGAATCCTCCAGCTGGAATTCACCCAGCTTTTGGTTCAGAGCCAAAACGGTGGTAGTGAAGAGATCAAAGAAGGCAAACCTGACTCTTAGATCTAAACCATAGCGCTGGAAGTTGTCAGCAGGTATACCCCAAACTCCGAAGGTAAAGTGTTTGGTGTTGGCTCCGGCACGTAGAAAGGCCTTGGCCGAGTCGAAGCTCAACATTCCAACCTGAAAATAAGGCGTTAAGGAAAGAGCAAAACCGTCCCCTTTTAGGTTGGCTCTGGTATAGGGTATGAGGTCGGCGTAGGTAAGGCGGAGGGAACGTTTGAAGAAAAACTCCGAAAGATCATAACGGCCGATAAGCAGGCGGGAACTAAACGGTAGTTTGAGGGTCAAGAAGGCATCTCTCATGGAGATACCAGGGGCGGTAAGGGCGATGTAGAAAGCCGAGATTGAACTCAAGTTGAAGGACAGGAAGACACCTGCATCTAAGGCAGTGTGTGGATTTAGGTTCCCCGAATTGGCCAACCATCCCATGAATGATCTCACTCTAAAAGATATAGGTGCATCGGCGGGTAAATAGAGCCTGTTGTCCTTCCTGAAAGGGATGGTTTTCATACGGGGGTTGTAATTTTGAGGTAAGTAGTTGTTATACTTGAACTTTTCGGATTCGTAGTGGAGTTTGGGATAGGTTATATGACATTCCACACAACTTTTGTTGAAACGTCGTGCATAGGTGGGAATGCCTAAAAGCGGTGTCGCGAGCATTAAGCCTATCAACGCCAAAACAAGACGTCTCATACCGCCTATTTTATAGTTGTATATACCTCCGTCTTCTAAAATTGGGTAGCCGATGCGAAGTTGAAGTTCTCTACAAGGAGGGTGGGAAGGATGTGCCCCCTAACCTGAAACTCACCGTACCACGTGGGATCTCCTACCAAATGGCTCTCTTTGGACACAGCGCTGATGTTGGAGAAAACGTCCAGGAGACTAACGTTGAATCTCATGTTCTTCATGCTTCTGGTGAGTCTCCCGTTTTCAACTACGAAGAGACCATCCCTCGTCATACCCGTTACGGTTAGAGTTCTGGGATCCACCACGTTAGAGTACCAAAAGCGGGTTACCAATAGCGCCTTTTCCGTGTTGTTCAAAATATCGTCGTAGTCTTCATTTCCCTCTTTTATCCTTAGGTTGGAAAAGAAAGGCTGGCTCGTTGCAAAACTGAAGGCACATCCGTTACTTTCCTTGTTTTCCTTTCGGGCAGTAGGGGTATCATACGCAAAATCCTTCAGGACTCCGTTTTCTATCACGGTTATCAATCCCCTTCGGTTCCCCTCCATATCGAAGGGTGTGGGATACCCCCTGGGGTTCAATGGATCTTCGTATAAGGTGAAGAGATCCGAAAAGAGCTTTTGGCCCAACTTGCCGGCAAGGGGGGATCGGCCTTCCTGAACGGATCGCGCCGAGAGTCCTATCCAGTTGAGGAAATCTAGAAGCTCGGCAACGGCTAAAGGTTCCAATATGACCGTCCAAGGGCCCGGTTTCGCATCCAACGGATCTAAAACCAAAGGTGCACGCTTCCGGGCCTTCTCCAAAGCCGCATCTACGTTTAGATCTCTGAAGGTTCTACCTGACTGCTGGACCAGATAACCAAAGGTTAAGTCGTATATAGGGTTGTACTTGAGATGGGCAGCGGTTACACCCCTATATCCTACGAAACCCTCCGAACTCATGAGGACGCTTTCGGCGGATCCGCCGGATATAAGACCAAAAGCAGCGAACTGTTTGCCATTGAATGTTATGCTACGAGTTCCCTCTATCAGTTCGTGAGCAATATTTACCAGGTGCTCCGGATCGGCTTCGGCTGTCAGTTCATCGAAAGAGTCGGGAGAGGTTTCTAACTTACCCTCCGGGGGTATACGGGGTAGATCATCGTTTTCTGGGGAGATCTTAGCGAGTTCCTCCGCTCTTCTAACCGCCATAACTATGTCTTGAGGGGAGTTTATGGTATTGGTTTTGAAGGTAGCCGCTTTCTTGCCGAAACGTACGTGTACGGTCAAAGATATGCTTTTAACTTCCGTATTTTGGTGTATAATGGAGTTGGCGAAGCGCACTACGTGGGAGCTTTCCCCGTGTGCTAAAACCACGGTTTCCTCTGCTCTGCTTACCTTCAGAATATCCTCAGCCAATTCGTAGAGCTTATCCTTTAGCATGGAAAAGGATTCTACCGGAGAATCTGATAGGAAAGCATCGACCTCCTGCATCCGATGAAGTATGTATCCATTTTGGATGTCCCGACCGGTTAGCTTCCAATTTATCAATTAAATTCAAATAAAAGGATACATAGATGAACAAAAGTAAAATAAACCCCTATTCCCCAGCCGTTCAGCCAGAGAATAGGGGCATGATAAAAACAACCTTTGGCGATGAACTCGCCGAATTGATCACATCATTTATAATAAACGGGGTAGGTA
>JAADCS010000018.1 GCA_013154295.1 Thermotogae bacterium | reverse complement strand
CTGTCGCTAACGGGCAGGGTGTCAAAGTTCTTCACACCCCATCCCCCGTACTCGTACTTCACAACCCCCCAAGCCTTTAGGAGGCTGTCCAGCATCCTGCTCTCGTCAAGTTGAGAAAGAGCGAAGTAAAACAACATAAGCCGAAATTGTACAGCAAAAATGGGAAGAGTGAGAAACCACCTTATTACTTCACAAAGTACAGGGGGCTAATCTCCAAAGACCACTGGAATACCTTGCCGGTGTCTTTGGGAGTGATATGCGGTTTAGATTCCGTACCTCCCTGGAGGTTCTAAGAACCGCTCATCTTATTTTACCATTTCTCTACGTAATTGCACCTTAGAATATACATATCATGATACTCTTGCTATGGGCCTACAGCGGAGGAGCAAACACCATAGTCAGAATATACACCTCACCGGATAAAGTTCAAAAGATGCCTCTAAAAGGGGTGGATATAGTGGGTTTCTCTTCCAAGGGAGAATGGACGGATGTAGCCGTCGATGAGAGGGAGTTGGAATTCATCCAAAGCCTGGGCATCAAAAGCGAGGTGATCATAGAAGACGTTAGAGAACACTCCTATAGAGTTATGGGATCCTATAGAACTACCTCGCAGGTTTTCTCGGATCTTGTAAATTACGCCTCTACCTACCCCACCATCACCAAACTTGATACACTCGCTATAACCTACGAAGGAAGACCTATAATGATTCTGCGTATAACCGACAACCCCACCGCAGACGAAGGCGAACCGGCCGTTCTCATAACCGGTCTTCACCACGCGAGGGAGTGGCCTACCGTAGAGATAACCATGTTTTTCATAGATACTCTCCTCAGGGGATACGGCACAGATCCAGAGATCACCGATTTTATCAACAACTTGGATATATACGTGGTTCCCCTTGTGAATCCGGATGGTTACTATTATTCCCACGATCTGGGTAACACCATGTGGCGGAAAAATCGTCGATACTTTCCAGAATTCGGATCCTATGGCGTTGATCTTAACCGGAACTACTTAGGTTCCTCCAACACTGACCCTCGCGGATCTCATTGCACCCCTACCGCTGGCACTACCAATTATCCTTCAGATGATGTCTACTGTGGGCCCTTAGCCTTCAGTGAAGCCGAAATAGCCGGTATAAGGGCCTTCGTAGAAAGCCATCCCAACATCGTGGCCGCGATAAATTATCACACCTACAGCGGTGTAGTACTCTACCCATGGGGTTACACTTCATCCAGTGCCCCCGATGCTTTTCTTCTGTACGCATTGGCTGATAGCATGGCCTCCCAGATGGTAACCGAAAATAACAACCCTTACTCGGCGGTACAAGCTCCCGATATAGGTTACACTGCCACAGGTGATTCAGATGATTGGGAATACGGTTGGTCCATATTTTCAAGCGGTTACCCCATGATAGCCTTCACAGTTGAGGCCTGTGAACAGTTTCAACCACCCACAAGTCAGCTGGATCAGATAGTGCGTGAGAACTGGAAGGGGATGAAAGCCCTACTAAGGAACGCCCCTTCTATACGTTCAAACCTGGTGGCGGCCGTGATAGTAGAGTCTTTAGCTGTGTCCGACACCGTAGATACAGCGTTCAGCGCTGACATAGTTTTAAAGTCCCCGTACATGGCTCCTTTAAGGTTCGCTCTCCGGTACTTTACTGACTATAGCGTAGTGGAGGACGGGGCTGAGATTTCGGATGACCTATGGGAGATGGACGGTTTTAGTAGAACGAATGCGCGATCCCATACCGGTTCTTACTCTTTCTCCGCCTCCTATGACAACCGGGCAGCTTATCACATAACCAGTATCTATCCCTATCTCGTACGTTCCGGTGACAGCTTAACCTTCTGGACTTGGTACGATATAGAGACCAACTACGATGCCGCCTTTGTGGAAGTTTCAACGGACCGACAAGCTTTCTATCCGTTAGATAAGATAACCGGTAACTCCGGTGGATGGATTCGTAAAGCATACTCTCTTGAGGATTGGGTAGGTAAGTGGGTATATTTTCGTTTCAGATTTGTCAGTGACGCTTACGTTACAGGAGATGGTTTCTTTATAGATGATATAAACCCCGTCCCCTCTTTCAGTGGCGAAACGGTAGTCGATACTGCCTTACCCAGCTCGACTTTCAGTGTGACCCTACCTACGGGTACCTACTATCTACAGGTTAAAGGTTATAACACAGCAAAAGGATGGGGGGAGTGGAGTTCTCCCAAGAAAGTAACCGTCTTGGCTGTATCGGTAGCTGAAAGGTCGGTAGAGAAAAGAAGAATAGATGCTGTTTACACCCCCGACGGCCGTTACGTTGGCAAAAACATCCCTACCACCAAAGGTATCTACTTCGTTCGCGAAGGTAACAGAATACGGAAGGTTCTCGTCAAATGAAAGGAAGGCCCCGCTTCGGCGGGGCCTTCTTAAGTTATGCTGTGGATGTAGGAGATTTACTGAAGGGCTTTTAGATAGAAAAGTTCAACCTCTCCCCAGTTGACCACGTTCCACCAGTTTCTTACGTAGTCTCCGCGACGATTCTGATAACGCAGGTAGTACGCATGCTCCCACACGTCAAGACCCAGAATAGGGATACCGGTGAAACCAGAGATGTCCTCTGGCATCAAAGGATTATCCTGGTTGGCCGTGGAACCTACCAGGAGTTTGCCGTCTTTGATGACGAGCCAAGCCCATCCGGAGCCGAAACGGCCAAGAGCCACTTCGGTGAAGAGATCCTTAAAAGCTCTAAAGCTACCAAAATGTTTCTCTATAGCTTTACGAAGCTCACCACCAGGTTCGCCACCACCGTTGGGAGACATCACCCTCCAAAATAGCGAGTGGTTAAAATGGCCACCACCGTTGTTGCGTACGGCGGTACGGATATCCTCCGGTATTTCATGGAGTTTCCTCAGAAGATCCACAAGGTCCCAACTCTCCAACTCCGGATGTTTTTGGAGAGCGGCATTTAGTTTTGCAACGTAGCCACCGTGATGCTTATTGTGATGGATCCACATAGTAGCTACATCTATGTAAGGTTCAAGGGCATCGTAGTTGTAAGGAAGTGCCGGTAGTTTGAAAGCCATCTTCTACCTCCTTTTATCCTGACCTTTCGGGTAAGAATTATACAGGTGTAATTAAGAACGTGCATTGCCATTCTCTGACGTACGTGTCCACGTAGTTTCCTTTCAAAAGGATGGGAGAAGTACCTGTCAGATATTATAATCGGCGCCGCTCTGGATCCAGTAGTTATATACTTTTGGTATTCAAGTTCACATAGATTGGATAGAGATAAAACGAGAATCACGAAAAGCTCCTCCTCTACCCAAATTTCAGAGTGGGGGCATGAAAATAAAAAAATTTAAGGATTATAGAACTTCAGCGGCGATGGCGATTGTAATCTTCCATAATTTTCCTTTCTCGGCTTGATCGCACAATTACTATATGCTCTTTCAGTCTCCGGCTACCTCGATCACCGCTCGCTCCATTCTTTGAAGCAGAAACCGAACCGGTTTCACTCTGCGGCCAAATAGCCTCCAAGTGAAACCATCTGGAGCGATATGAAGATAAGATCATATAGAAAGCCATAAAGGGACGAATACCAATTTTGAGTTAAAGATTCCAGGATAGAAACAAAGGAAGAAGAAACAGCTGCAAAGGTTCGTACCAGAAAAACATCGCGTGCCGCTTTAGAATAGAGGATGTTCCTGAGTTTTGTTTCGGCGTTGGTTCTCAAGGGGCAGGTGATAGATAGCCTTGAGGGTCCGGTACCTTTTGCGGTTATAAGAGTGATAGGCGAGAAAAGGGGAACCTACGCCGATGGGAGAGGTTTTTTCTCTTTGACCCTACCCAACGGTAGCTGGAAGTTAGTGGTTTCAGCAGTTGGCAGAAAACCTGACACTCTATCCGTTGCCGGTATTGATACCACCTTATGGATAAAGGTAGTTTTAAAAACTGCTCCCTTAAGAACGCGGGAGGTAATAATAACAGCTAAAAGGGAGGCTTTCAAAAAGGAGACAGTTGAACCCTTCAAATTCGAGGCTGAACTTCTAAGGAGTAGTCCTCACTTTTTGACAGCGGATATACTTAAAGTCATACAGGATGTTCCAGGGGTAGTTATGGCTACTGACTTCTCATCCAAATTTTCTGTAAGGGGTGGGGGACCCCAAGAGAACATCGTTCTCTTTGATGATGTCCCCGTTTTCAACCCTTACCATATGGCCGGTCTGTTTTCCGTCTTTATAGAGGATGCCCTTTCCAGTTTTACCTTTTACCGATCGAACTTCCCGGCCAGATATGGGGGAGTACTCTCCTCCGTCCTCAAAGTCGATGTGGCGGAGCCGGACTCTTCCTACGGTTCGGCCTCGGTCAGTATGCTGGCCACCAAGGTGTTTCAAGCCTTATACGGTAAAAGTTGGGGACTTTTAGTGGCCGCGAGGCGATCCTACTTTGATGTAACAGCCTCGTGGTTTGGATACGACTTTCCCTACCACTTCTACGATGTTATATCCAAAGTGTATTGGAATATAAAGCCCACTTGGAGAGTGTCCCTCTCAACACTTTACGGTAGAGACGTTCTGGATTTTAGGTTCAGAGGGGTCCGTCTATACGCCGGTTGGGGTAACTCGCTCCTGTCTTTGAGGAGTAAATACGTACTTGGAAGTTGGATAAATCATACCACCTTGGGAATGGTTCTCTTTGAGGATAGATTATCTTTTGGCTTCGGGGATCAAACCATGGTCTCGTTGCAAGCTCCGATGAACTTGGGGGTTTTACACACGAGGTTTTCCTACGTAAGTGAGGATGGAGAGTTGAGAATTGGCATGGGCATGGAGCCGGGTTGGGGAAATTTTGAGCAGGAGTTCTTTGGTATGAAGTTGTACGATGAAGGTAAAAGTGTCAGCTCCTTTCTCTACGCCGAGTACTTGATGCGGAGGGGTATTTATAACCTCTCGTTGGGCTTGAGGTTAAATCTATTTCAGGTGCTCTTTCCACAAGCTTTAAGTAAGTACAACATTACCTATTTGAATCCGGAACCGCGGTTGTCTTTCAGGTACTTTCTAACCCCTGACCTCGCCTTGAAAGGGGGTATGGGGGTTTTCCATCAGTACTACGTAGGCTTGAGTATGGGCGGAGGTCAGTTAGGTGAGGTTCTTTCTTCCTTTTACTACTGGACCTCTATCTTTCGTGGGTGGGAACCCATGCGATCTCTCCACTATTCGTTGGGAGTAGTTGGAATAACCAGTTGGGGGGATTGGGAGGTAGAGACTTTCTATAAGTATTACCCCTATCTCCTTTTGGAAAATCCGAACCCCGATATAAACGACATTTACGGGACCCTCTTTAAGGCTGGCAGGGGGTGGTCCTACGGGCTGGATGGATACGTACGCAAAGATGTGGGTGATCTCCGGTTTCTCATCTCTTACTCCTTTTTGGTTGCTCGTGTAAAGATGGGTGATACCTTGCATCCTTCTCCTTGGGATAGACGGCACGCGGTGATTGTTAGTTTGAGTAGAGGACTGTTTTGGGACCTTAGGGGAGGCTTGCGATTTACGTATCAATCGGGAATGCCCTACACCGGTGTCCTGGCTCGGTACGACATTTACTCCATGTATGATCCTGGTGAAGGTTTACCCATGCGTGTGGGTACGAGGGAGATCTACAGTCTGCCCTACTCCCTACGTTATCCACCCTATCATCGGCTTGACGTGTTCCTACGCAAGGACTTCCGATTTAAAAGGGTGTCGGGCTACCTATCTCTGTCGATCATAAACCTATACAACCACAAAAACGTTTGGTTCTACAGCTATGATTACACGAAGGATCCACCCCAACGGGTAACCGTGTATCAGCTCCCCGTCTTTCCTTCGCTGGAGTTGGGTTTGACATGGTAGCCGACTTAAAATACCCACCTATGCGTGTGTTTAAAGGTAAAAGAACAACAGTATATCAATTGAACTCCGGTAAATTTGCCTTGGACGGTGGGGCCATGTTCGGTGTGGTTCCCAAGGTACTTTGGAATCGTCTGATACCGTCCGACGATCTCAACCGCATACCCATGGCCACCCATCCCCTTCTGGTGAAAACTCCGAAGGGTTGGGTGTTAATTGAAAGCGGCCTTGGCACGGGATGGGATGAAAAGTTTCACAAGATTTACGATGTTGCAGAAGAAGATCCCTTTATGGACACCCCCATCGGGAGAGATGAGGTGTCACTCATAGTTCAAACCCATCTACACTTTGACCACGCGGGAGAACTCTCCACACCCGATGGACTCTTTCGATACAACGCTCCGGTAGTGGTTCAGAACATGGAATGGGCGGATGCTCGTTTCCCCCACGAGCGAAGTAGAGCCAGCTACGTTCAGGAGAGGTTGAATGCCATAGAAGGAAAACTTCGGCTAGTTTCAGGAACGGCGGAGGTGTGGGACGGTATATATGTGGCTAAAACTGGAGGACACACCCGTGGTCACCAGATAGTTCTCATAAGGGACTTAGACAGACTGTTCGTCTTCACCGGAGATCTCCTACCTACTCAACACCACTCACCTTTGCCGTACGTGATGGGCTACGATCTCTTTCCGGAAGAGATGCTATTTGCACGTAAATACTGGTACGACCTTTTTATCCGCGAGAAGGCTCTTTTGTTTACGCCCCACGACCGCATACCTTTCGCTGGAGAGATGTACATAGATGAAAGAGGTAAGCATCGTCTTAGGGAGATAACTCCCGATGGAGATTGAAGCGAAGTTTCGGATAAACGGCAGGGAGGACTTGGAGAGGATTTTGAGCCTTCTAAAGAAGAACGGATACAGTTTTCAAAAGGAAAGGAAGGTCAGATACACCGACGTGTACTATGATCCCGGTGATGGGGGCGCCTTGCGTTTTCGCCTCTACGAGGATGGAAGGATAGTGCGCACCTATAAGAAGGATGTGGATAAAGAGGGAGGTGTTGTGGTACGCCAGGAGGATGAGAGAGATGTAACGATCGAGGATATGCGCAGAGAGGTGTTCGGAAAGATACCCATTTTGGAAAGTATAACCCACCGGGAGATCTATAGCTTTGATGGCTTAAAACTTACCTACGATAGAGTGATTTACGGAGATGATACCGAGATGTTGTTCCTGGAGATAGAGGGAGATGAGAAAACCGTCAAGAGGTTGGCGACCTTACTGGAAAAAAGCGGCTATACGAGTGAAAACCGCTCCAAGTTAGCCATAGGGCTAGCTTTGAAAGGGAACGGAAGAGCCTAAATGTCCCAAAACTCTCCGTCCCTCCCACCCAACATTTTCCCCAGTATCCCGAAAGGTACACCAGCTACGAATCCCCCTATGTGGGCCCACCAGGCTACACCCGTTTCAACACCGCTCAAAGCATAGAGATACTGCATCGCTATCCAGAGACCTATATAGTAGTAGGCAGGTACGCGATATATCCACCACCATACAGCTGTGTATATCCCGGCGGTCGGGTAGAGGATCATGTAGGCGGACAAAATTCCAGATATGGCTCCGGAGGCTCCCACTAAGGGTACATGGGAATGGGGATGAGCGACGGCATGAAAAAAGGCCCCTAGCATAGCGGCAGAGATGAATAGGGATATGAAACCTACCTTTCCAAGTTTGTCCTCCACGTTATCACCGAATATATAAAGGTAATACATGTTTCCGAAGATATGGAAGAGGTTACCATGGAGAAAGGCATAGGTTATCATGTTCAGAACATCTTGGCCGGCCCAAAAACGCACAGGTACAAAACCCCACCTATGCACCATTTGGGGGGTTTCAAATAAAAAGATAAGCGTACTTAGGAGTATCACACCCCACGTGAGGACGGGGACGCTCCGCGAGGGTACATCATCCTTTATTGGGAACACTCCACATTCTAAAACCGAAAGACGTTTTCATGCAGACGTCTGTGGGTGGTTTATCGCCCGTAAAATACGAATTGTGAGACGGATTATCATAGCTGCTCTTTTTCTTCTACTGCAAGGGTGTTTCTTTGGCACCTTTCAAACAGCCCAACCGTTAAAGCCCGGTGAGATAGATGCAGGTATCTATGGGAACCTACCGGCCCATGTTCTACCAGAATCCAAAAACGCTGCTATATATGGGAAATATGGGATATTTCCTACCTTCGGGGGGTTCTTCGGTATAGGAGCTATGGAGAACCTCTCCGTAGGACTGACGGCCAACTTCTTAGGGGTAGCTCCTTACGCCAAATGGACCTTCTATAAACATCCCAAGTACGAGTTCTATTCCTCTTTGCTTCCCAAACTCTACATAGACGTTTTGAGCACATCCTTGATAACACCAGAGATGGACCTGATAGTGGGGGCACGGGTAAACCGTTACTTTTCATGGTACGCTTCATATCAGCTCCTATACTCAATAAGTGGCTATAAATACGATCCCAACTTTACAGGCGATACGGTTCGTATACCGGGGGCCATCAGACGTTTCCCCTACCTACATCAGTACATTACTTTCGGTATAGATCTTTCAGGTCAGTTTAAGGGTAAAACTGGAACCATACCTTACGGCCTCCGGTTGGAATTCGGTGGATCCTACTTTTACTACGATGGTAAGTATTACCCCTTTTTAAACTTCGGAGTGGCTCTAACCGGCGGAACAGCTTTGGGCTGTCTTAGTTTGGTGGGACGCAACCCACAGTGCTGTATCTACGGATCAGCTTTGGGATACCAACTCATGATGAAGGCTTACACCACACCCGAGGAAGATGAGGATAATAAGCAAGAAAAAGAGGTAGGTACCGGTAAAAAGGCGAAATGAGATTATGGAACTTAAACCCAATCCTGGAAAAAGGGTAACTATAGAGGTCGATGGTGAGGTTTGGGCTAGGTATCCTATAAAAACCCATGTCATAAAACCGGGTGAGGATATAGTTGAAGTAGCCCAAAAATATGCATCTCCTTATCTGCGTAAAGGGGATTACCTATTTATAAGCGAAAAGGTGGTGGCTATAGCCCAAGGTAGGGCTTATCCTATAGATAAGATTAAGCCATCGTTGTGGGCTAAATTGCTCTCGAAATTTGTGAGGCGTACTCCCCACGGTATAGGACTGGGAAGTCCCTGGACCATGGAATTGGCTATAAGGGAGGTGGGTCTTTTCAGGATACTTTTAGCCGCCTTTGTTTCTGCTCTCACCAAACCTTTTGGTATTAGGGGACTTTTCTATCGGGTGGCTGGTAAAAACGTCGCCGCCATAGATGGACCTACCCCCTATACTTTGCCACCTTACAATAGATATGCAAAACTTCCCCCTAAGGATCCTGACCGTGTGGCAAAATCTATAGCCGAGCGGTTGGGTGTTAAGGTAGTGATCGTAGATGCCAACGATTTGGGGGTTGAAGCCCTAGGAGTTTCACACGAGGACATATCCTCCAACTTCGTAAAAAAAGTCTTTCGGGATAATCCATTAGGTCAAGCTTCCCAGCAAACACCTTTATGTATAGTTAGACGTGTTTAACTTTGAAGCGTTCAGTCACAGTTTCACGCCGAGTAGTTCTTGCAGGTTGAAATAGCGTCCTTTTATACTTTTTACTCCATAAGGGTCCGTTTATCAGGCATTTGATTCTCTCACCGGGTTCTACAGGAATTTGAGAATAGAAGGACAGAATTTTTTCAGATAGGAGGGAGTCCCCGTCACCCCGTTTCCTATTGCCTCGTTTCTTTGGAGAAAATTGGTATCACTGTGAGGGTATTTAGCCTCTAAGTGAAACCACCCACACTATTTTACAGCGATGTGGATACTCTCATCTCTTCGGATGAACAAAAATTGGCTTGTTTGAGTGGGACTTTGGAGGATGTAAAATGTAAAAAGGGTCTTAGAGTGGGCTAAGGAAATAGTACAACCTTAGAATTCGCACGTGGCCATTCCCAAGACCAAGACCTTGGAAACACCGCAGGAGCGATTGGAGTTAGCCAAGAGGTATTTGCAGAATGCTAAGGAGATCCTCAAAAAGGCCGGATACGATAGGCGTACGGGGATATACGTAGATGTTAAGTACGTCTCCGAAGCGTCCGGAACGGCCTACCTGGCGGCACTTGAAGCCTTAAAGGCCCTGTTCCTGTGGGAAAGGTTGGTGGATGGGAGGAGCCTTAACCTCAAGCTCAAGAAGGTAGATATGTACGACCGCCTCTTAAAGGGGGTAAGTAGGATAGGGAAGGATAAGGACGTTTTGAGGGTGCTGTTCAACGAGGTCTATCATATCCTCCACCTTGGGGGCTACTACAGGGAGCTTCGCAACAAGAAGGCCATAGACGCCGGATTTGAGAGTGTTGCCAAAATTATCAAGATCGTTGAGAGACATGTAAAGATAAAGTCGTAGTGAGACTCCGCCATCGCCTTTAAAATCAACGAGGTGCTCAAGACTTTGACCGAAGGCAGAAAACTCCTTGAGGAAGACCCGACGCTTCAAAAGATAGTTG
>JAADCS010000058.1 GCA_013154295.1 Thermotogae bacterium | reverse complement strand
AAAGTTAAGGTCATTAGACCATTTGTATTTAAACTCCAAGGTTAAAAAGGGGGATGACTATGAATAGAGTGTTATTGTACGCGCTCGCCGTGCTGGGCTGGTTTTCCTTTGCATTTGCCCAGTACGGAAAGGTGAGCGGTCGTGTTATAGATGCCAATACAGGTGAGCCGCTCGTTGCGGCTGCTGTATACCTCGACGAAATCGGTATGGGAACCTATACCGATGAAAACGGATACTTCGTCATACTGAGAGTTCCCCCCGGAACTTATACCCTCAAGGCCGAATACGTTGGTTATGTCCCGTATGTCCTGAAGAATCTCGTTGTGGAAGCCGATCGTACCAAGGAAGTTATAATCCGCATGAAGCCTGCAGAGGCTGCTGTCAAACTGAAGGAGGAAGTTGTCGTCGCAAAGGAACCTGTCATCAAAAAGGATCTGACTGCCAGTGTTGATAAGATCAGGACGGACAAACTCGAGAGTCTTCCTGTTGTTGATGTTCAGCAAGCCATCCAGCTCCAGGCTGGCGTAAGACAGGTAGGAGGATTGATACAGATCAGAGGTGGTCGTATAGGTGAAGTGGCTTATGTTGTTGATGGTGCTGACATGAGAGATCCTTACTCCGGTGCAAGAACTCCTGAACTCCCCCTCAATGCCGTCGCTGAAATATCCGTTAATAAGGGTGGTTTTGGCGCCGAGTATGGTGATGCAGCTTCTGGTATCGTTGAAGTGGTGACGAAGGAAGGAACTGACAGATTCGAATTTCAGGGAAGGATTAGGACAAGGAACTTCTCCATACTGAAGAATATTTATCTGGGGAATGTGGCCCTTGGTGCAGGGATAATTGAATTCCTCAATGCCGATAAGGCTGATGTATATGGAAAGTGGCTTGCTCCTAGATATCTGGGTAATCTCTACAATGATATCTATGCCTTCGAAAAGGCCAAGTATGAATCCTATGTGGCGATGAATTTCAAGAGTGGGGATCCGCTTCTGGGAGATATGAAAGAACTCTATGGCTTTTACAATGGTTATCCCACTGCTGATCAGTTCTACAATAGGAAGAATAATCTCGGAAGGATCGAACTTGCGGCTTCTGGACCTATTATCAAGAAGAAATTGAGGTTTAGTGGATCGATCGATTTCTTCAGGAGTAATGGTAACCTACACAGAAGTGACCCCAACGACGGTTCTTCTGAGGTTAATGCAGGGAATAAAACCTTTAACTGGCAATTTAAACTCACATACCTACCTACCAGTTCCATTAAGTTCTTTGTGAACACGATTGGAACAAGAGCATTTAGTACTACGTGGTCCCCGGGATACAGACTTGCTGTCACTCATAATACTTATTACAAAACTAACAGGGTGGGTATTGTTGGCGGCGTTAACTATCTCATTTCACCGAAGACGTATGTGGAATTGAGGCTGTCTCAGTACAATACTTCGTTGCTCTACAATATCTTCGAAGACATCGATCTCGATGGGGTCGATGACTTTGCTGACAGAGACTGGGATGGATATGTGGAAATTGACAAGGATGCGTTGAATTACATACTTACGTTGAATGGAAACAACTATCAGTATAACTGTGGTCCGCTTCTGGATAGGTTAACTGTCGATCCTGACTATATTCTGGAAGATCATGGAGACTATGTGGAGTTGAAGAGTTTCTGGTGGGAATCCAATGTTCTGAGCTGTTATCCTAATTTCGATAGGCCCATTACTCTGATAACGGGAATCACGCCAGAGGGCGACACTATGACTGTGGTTTCTGGACAGTTCCCTGAGGGAATTTCCTTTACAGATACCGTCTTTAAATTCAATAGCCTGCCCTATCCCGATCCTATGACCTACGATAGAGGTATATGGCACTGGGATAGGAGAAATAGATTTCAGGCCAAACTGGACTATGTTGCACAGGACTTTATGAACCTGAAGAATCATGAGGTAAAGATGGGTCTTCAGTTCGAAAATATCAGACTCATGCAGGATGATCAGGATTTCCCCAGCGGTTCCAATACTTACCCTGATCCCGTAGATGCCAATCCCAGAAAGTTTGCTGCTTATGCAAGGGATAAGATGGAATTCGAGGGTATGATTGCTAATGTGGGAATAAGATTGGATTACTTCGATCCCAATGCCTATATGCCCGAGAACCTCAATATGCCCGTAAAGCATTATGAGAGTGGTTATGTGGGCTTTATGAGCGTTGATTCCCTGAATGGGGCCTGGACATGGGATAAAGGACTGGGTATCAGAAGAGATACCCTGAATATGAGGAATCCTGTAAAAGTTAACCCTGTTTATTATCTCAGTCCCAGAATAGGAATATCCCATCCCATAAGTGAAAGGGATGTTCTGCACTTTACTTATGGTCATTATTTCCAGGTTCCCAGACTCTTTGCTCTGTACATGAATAACTGGTGGCTCTTCCCCGGTGCGTATCCTGTGGCTCCCAATCCGAGCCTCAAGCCCGAGAAGACTATCGCTTACGAGCTGGGTGTGAGGCATGCCTTTACCCCTACCATGTTCGTAGATGTGGTTGGATTCTATAAAGACATCTATGATCTGATCCAGTCCAAAGTCTACTATCTCTACGATGTCGATCAGTTTGGTAATATGTATCGTACCGGAAAGTGGTATAGTCTCTCTGTTAATGCTGACTATGCTTCTGTCAGAGGTTTTGAGGTGCAGTTTGCCAAGCAGCCCGGTGGCGAGTTCCTGCCCAACTTCTCCTTTGATATAAACTATACCTTCCAGGTGGCAAGGGGTAGTAACTCTGGAACCTTCGCCACATATCTGCTGACCTATTATGGTATTCCTCCTGAGTACACAAAGGAATATTATCTCAACTGGGACCAGAGGCACTCGGTTATCATGAATGTTGCTTGGACCGTTCCTTATAATAAGGAAAATGCGCTGAAGACCGGATGGGGAGTTAGCCTTGTCTACACCTATGGAACCGGGTATCCATACTCTCCTCCTCTCAGGAATCCCAGAGACGTGCTCGAGCGTACGAACTCTCTGAGATATCCCGGACTTCAGAATGCCGATTTAAATCTGTATAAACTCTTTAAGGTGGCGGGTATCAATCTGAAACTCTTTATGAATGTGTATAACCTATTCAATGATAATGAGATTTACAGGTTCAGCAGCGTAGACGAATACTTCCAGTGCCTTGAGCAGCCGGCTCTGTGTAATGGTGTTCCTGCAGAGGGAACTCGGGGTGATATTACCATATACAATCCAAGAAGAAGGACAGAGATAGGTATAGAGTTTAACTGGAGGCAGTAGCCATGATTCGGAGAGTTTTATTTATGGGCCTGCTGGTGGCAGGCCCCCTGTTTGCTATGAAGGAGGGAGGGTATTATTACCCTCAGGGTGTTACGAGAGGAGCTAGATTGGATATAGGATACACTTGGACTACCAAATGGAATGATCTGAAGTATGGATTCAATGTGTCCGATCCAGTGTCTTATAACTGGCCGGGGAGCCAGCAGAACGACCATCTGTATAAAGGTGGCTTGTGGGTAGGAGCCAAATATGGTGGTACAGTCCTTGTCTCCTCTGCCTTCTACGATAACGAGTTTGAATCCTGCGGTGCTGCGGCCAGCAGCCCGACCGGTTTCATCTACGTAGGGCCTCAGAAGTCTGCCAAGGATGCTTTAACCGAGGCCTGTGAAAAGGAAGGTGTCAATGGAGGAACGCCCATTGGAGTTAGGGTGTTCGAAAGGACACTGTCCTGGCCCAACTACCCCTATAATATGTTCTTCGGTCATGAGTACTACATAATCTTCGAGAATCCCCCTGCGTCTCGGCTGGATGAAGTGTACGTGTCCGTATGGTTCGATGCAGATGTCTGTGGAGCAGAGGGTGGTGGACGTTTCTGGTATACTGATATGACGGCTTATGACGGTCTCTACAATGCTGCTTATCTCGAGGATCCTCGTTATGGAGAGATATCTGATAAGATGGGTCGCGTGGATGAATATACCATACTGGCTGACACTGCTTACCCCGGTTCTGACGGTGTTCTCGATGGATACTTCGTCTGGGGCGACGAGGTGGAGGAAAGGGTTATTTCCGCAAAGGCTGGATTCGATACGACCAATCTGCCCACCCTCCCCGATGGACGGAAGTATATGTACCTGATACCAAATAACATGTCCTATCTCTATACAAGTCCGGAGAATCCTGAGGCCTACGAGAAGTGCGGATATATCTTTGCTTCTTTGATTTATGCCGATCCCACAGAGAATGACAGTGTACTCCCCGATGGTGGCAGGATAGTCAGACCCCACTCCCATCAGTGGTGGACTATAGAAACCGATCCTGATGCCGGTGATATCTATCAGTGGGAGTATATGACCGGTAGAGCTCCCAAGACCTTCTTCTACAGATTTGCCCCGAGGCCCGATGTGGTGGGCGGTCCTTACTTCGACTATAGGTTTTTGCTCACCGTTGGACCTTACAGGAATGTTGCGCAGGGTGACACTATTAAACTCGTATTCGTTACAGGTGTAGGTAAGGGGCTTAATGGTGGTCCCAATGTCTGGGATCAGAATAAGTATTATCTGGGCATAAGGCAATTGGTTCAGTATGCTTATAGGGCATATTACAGTGGTTCACAGAGCGGTGATCCTGGACATCCCACTCCTCCCGCCGTTACAGATCCAGACGATGATCACTGGAGAGTACCCATGCCGCCTCCGTCTCCCACTTTGAATTATAGTGCTGTTCCCGGTCGTGTGGATCTCGTATGGGATAACCTGCCGGAGACCACACCGGATCTGGTGACGGGAGATATCGATTTCGCCGGATATGTGGTCTTCAGGTCCCTCTACGTGCCAGCCTTTGATATGCCGGTGATAAATTCCGAAGGATTCAACCCCGGTGAGGTGAAAGCGATAATATTCAAGCCCGGTCTGACCGATGAAGAGAAGCAAACGATCCTTTCTACCATGTTCGGTCTTGGTGCAGATGCCCTTGTGGATTCTTTCGTAAACGCCGGTGTTCTCGTGCTCGACACTCTCGTCTGGTCCTACACGGACACGAACGTTACCAGTGGATATCCATACTATTATGCCGTAGGTGCTTTCGATTATGTGGAGGGTCAGGGTTCACTGCTAAGTTCTCTCGATAACTACAGAAAGGACGTCGATGGAAATCCCGTGCCTATATTCGTTCCCACTGAAGCTTCTACTACTGCATGGAAAGACAATGTGCGGATAGTTCCCAATCCCTTCAATGGATCGTCCGCATGGTCTGCCACCAAGATTGCTCAGGAGGTGGAGTTCCAGAATCTGCCACCAAGTGCTCGTATAGATGTCTTCACGCTGAGTGGGGATCACATAATAACTCTGTATCACAATGATCCTGTATCTGGAAGTCTGAGGTGGAATCTTCTGACCAAGAATGGAAACATTATAGCTCCCGGTATTTATATGATTAAGGTAAGCGACTCCAATGGAGATTATAAGATTTTGAAGTTTATGGTTCTTAGGTAAGGGAGGTATATCATGAGGAAACTACTGGCTTTGTTGACCCTGTTTATGGCAGGGCAGGCTTATGGTCAGATTTCTAAGGCAGGGCAGGCAGGGGCCAAGTTCCTGTCCCTGCCTTACAGTGTTAGGGGTGAATCCATGGGTGGCGCCTTTACTGCTGTTGGAGATGACCCCTCTGTGATCTTCTATAATCCCGCTGGAACAGCCCTGATTACGCAGAAAGCCCTGTATTTCGTTGCGGGTAACTGGTGGGGTAATTATGTATCGGGAATTTCCTATGTGACTCCTACGAAAAAGGGTAACCTTTCTATCTTTGTGTCTGGGGTTTATGTGGGTGGTATAGAGGCCTATGAGTTGACGTCCGATGCCGATATTATATATAAAGGAACCATTGCTTATATGGCTTCCCAGGTGGGATTTGGATATTCCACTTTCTTGACTGATAAGTTCGCTTTTGGTGTGGATTTGAAACTCATATATGAGGGATTTGGTGGCTATTCCACAGCCTATTCTATCGCTATGGATGCAGGTACATACTACCACGTTGGTTTCGGGGATCTTGTGATTGCGTCCTCCTTCCGCCACTTCGGATTTGACCTCAAGCCCTCCGGCACCTATGTCAGATATGAATACGATAATGGTTTGGTTGAAAATGTGGTTTCTTATACTTCCTATAAGTTGCCCACGGTGTTCAATCTGGGCATCTCTGGTTCCCTGTATTCCAATTCCTACAGCCGTTTGAGGGGTTCCTTTGAAATAGTACATCCTGTGGATAATCTGGAGTATTATGTAGTGGGTCTCGAATATTCCATACTCAATATGGTCTTTATCCGAACCGGTTACAAGATCTATACCAATGAGAAAGAGGCAGTTAACGGGGCAAATGGATTGAACTTCGGTCTTGGTATAAGGTACGGCCGCTTCGCTCTGGATTATGGATATTACATGAAGGGAATAATGCCATCCGTTAACCAGTTGTCGATTCTTTATAACTTTTAATGGAGGAGGTGCAAGATGAAAAGGTGGATGTTGAGTCTTTCGTTTGTGGGTTTAATCTCCGTGGGGGTGCTCAGAGCTGAGTACGATGTGGGAGATCGCGTGCTCATACCCTTAAATCAGTATTATATCGTTCCTACCAGAGATTATCCTGTAAAGGTGGGTGGGGATGAGTTCGTTCCCGCTGTTGTCAAGTACAAGGATGATAATATCTATGTCGTTGTCATCGATAGCATAAAATACGTTTACACCACTACTATTCCGGGTGGTGGAACGGTTATCGACTCTGTTGTGATAATCTACGATCCTGCGACGATAGATTCCAACGTTGCTATAATAAGAAATGTTTTTAACGATCCGGATGGAAGTGGGGAGTCTATCAAGGATAAGGTGCTGTCCTATCTGGGATTGAGCGAATCCGATCTTTACGACTCCGATAACGATCCAAGAGTGTTTATAGTTCTTACGGGTCTCTATACCACAAGTGAGGTTCCGAATCTTATCGTTTATAGCTATTTCGATCCATACTTTTCCATCAACGATAAGTTTCCGAGGCACGAACTGATCGTTCTTAACACCAACAATGGAACAGTTTTCCAGGATGGTTATCTGAATCCCAACGTCCTTAGAAAATTACTCTTTCACAATTTCTCCCAGTACGCCCTCTGGAGTGTGGATCCTGATGAAATAGACTTTTATCTCGGTAAGGAAGCTTTCTACGTAGCAAGTCAGGCAGACCCCTCTTTCAATTATTATCAGGGATACGACGATGCCATTTCCCTGATCGCTCCTCTTAATCCTCTGGGGATTACTGTTCCTTACTTCTATGGAAAATATCTCATATCGGATATGGATGCGGAAATGGCATACTTCTTCTTCACGAACGTATCCGACTACATAGGCGACGATGCTCTCATAGATGTATTCAAGTCCCCCTACATATTCGACAGGGCCCTTAAGCTGGCCCTTGAGTCGAGAGGTTATTCCCTGGCAGAAGTGCTGGAGGATTACCATTTGAAGAATCTGTTTAATGAAACAGGAAAGTTTGGATATTCCTATGATAATCCTGCGTTGTCGGGTGTTCAGATCTACAGACCTCAGGTTTTCGCAGTATCGCCCACCAATAAGAGTGCTGCATATACTGTGGCCCCTTATGGAGCATCCCTTATTTACGCAAAGGTAACTTCTCAGGCAGACAGGTATTTCGTGCTGAATTATCCCGATAGCGCTTTTAATGAGGGGCTCACAGCCTATTTCATCGATATAGCAAATGATTCGTTCTACGTAATCGATGTTCCTGACAGGTACGATAGGCCTTCTGGACTGGCCAGATTATCGCAGTGGATATACCTGATCAATACCTCCAGTTATGATATGCCATTTGCTATAGGTCTGGATACTATACCTCCAGCAGACTATAACTTCAACGTCTTCACCAATCGCTTCGATATGACCAAGTTCTATGTGGTTACGGTATCTCCTGATAAACTGGTTCAGGATGTGGATAAGCAGTATCTTGAGGTCTCTGTTCAGTCACCTGTTGGTGATCTGGCCTTTGAACTGATGTTGACTGAAGAGCTTACCGTGGGTGTTGGACAGAAGAGGTACGTCTATTACAAGGAAGTCAAATTCCCCACTCTGCTGCCCGGGTCCTATATATTCTCCATTGCTCCCAGGGATCTCGTAGAAAATGTTGGTGACGAGAAGGCCGATACCCTGATCGTGGAATACCTCTCCGCCGGCAATGCGCTTGCTCTTTCCAATGGTGTGCAGATAAGTGGCGAAGGATATGTGATAGCCAATGTCCTCGATGATGGGGTCTTCCTCCATCCATCCGGTACGGTTATGCTTCAGTTCAAGTCCAGCAGTCCTTCCAAGGTTGTCTACTACAGAGAGGATGTAAAGGATGTGTGGAAGCCTCTCCGTACATACTATAAGGATGGTTATGTGTATGCCTACACCAATTCCCCCGGTATATACAAGATCGCGGCGGGTTCGCCTGAATTCGAAGAATTTAGCCTCCGCTACTCGCACGGTAATATACTTATGAATGTTCCTGCTCCCGGAATTGTAACTCTCGAGATATATGATGCTTCTGGAAGAAGGGTTTATCAATACGAGAAACGGGTAAATATGGCTGGTACCCTGACCGTTACCCCGGATCTACCCAATGGCGTATATCTGATGAAGGCCCAGTATGGACAGACAAAGATAGCCAAGAAGGTCATAATTGTTAATTAAATAGGAGGTATTTTACCATGAAAAGGATCTTTTACGCAGTTTTAGCAGTTGCCTTCTGGGGTTGTGGAGCAAAAACCACCCCCGCTGAACCTCCGGTATCGATAGATGAATATCTCAATAGCGGATGGAAGAACTTTGCCACATTCCGTTTTTCCGATGCAAGAGACGATTTCTCCAAAGTTATAGACATAGATTCCCGCAATCTCGAAGCATATTATGGGTACGTTCTCTCCGCAATGAGCTTGGGGGATTATAATAATGCGGCTCTCTATGCGAATATTTCCGCTTTCCTTGTCGACCCCTCTTGGGTAAGGGGTGTGACCGAGACGAGGATAATAACCGACGAAGATGTGACCCAGAAATGTTCTACCATGGTTTACAGGGTTGACAGTGCTCTGGTTACAATCATCGATACTACGGTAGATCCTCCTGAAACCACCTATGTTTACGATTATTACATGAGTGGAGTCTTCAAGTACAAGGTTAGAGATGGGGATATCATAAACTGGAACAGAATGTCCGCCACGAATGTGAATACCATCAATGTTACTGCTTCTGATGGAGAATATTTGTATGGTCACTTCCAGGGTTCTCTCTGGGATTACAGGGAAGCAGATACTCTAAGATGCTCCCTCTTCCGCGTTGGAGACACTGTCGAACTTACCTATGAATATACTACTCCCACACCCATCGATAGTTTTGGGTGGAATATCATGGTTGCTGGTGCTGCGGCCAACTACTATGCTGAGAACCTTTATCAGGCTATGAAACTCATTAATTCCTCTCTCTACAAGCCTGTCGAGGGCTCGAATATTCCCGACAGAGTACCTGTGAGATATGCCCTCGATGAGGTGCACATGTTGATGCTGATGAATTACTTCAAGATGCAGAACTGGGCGCTTCTTATCAACACCATTAAGACCTATTATGATCCGGACTTTCCAACCACCGATTGGTCTCTGGGCAATCTCGAGGATTTCTTCTATGCGGATAGCATAGTTGATATAGTAACAGCCAAGTATTATGAAATATTGACGCAAGTTCAGGTTTCGTTTAAAATTAAGGACGGGACAAAAAGGAGGTAAGATATATGAGGAAAGTGGCAGTGATGATGCTGCTGAGTGTAGGGTTTGTGTGGGCCTATGTAGATAGGTCTGAGATAAGGCCTCAGCTGCCTAACGATAATGTGAGCGTGATGAGCGATGGCTCTTCCTATACGGAGGGCCTCTACTACATGGGAGATACTGTGGGACTGTCTGAATACGACTATCCCAGGAATGCCCACTTCAAGTTCATCCAGGTATATGAGAACACTGGTAGCATTCATATTACCTACATGAGGACTCAGACTGGTGTTCAGGACACCAGAACCATGTTCTACAACTTCTACGATCCCACTGCCAGCAGCTGGATAGATAATGTCGGTGTGGATGCAATGGATGCTACCAACTTCGGAAAGAATGGTTTTGGTGATATCTTCCTGACCGGTGATGGCAGGGCCATTATTTCTGCTCACCTGAATACTACCAGCCCCCTGATTTCCAAGTATGGAATAGAGGATTCCTATCTCAGTGCATCCTTTACCCACTATGATTCCCCCAGCGGTCCTGCTACTGGATCCTGTTACTATCCTTCCGTTCTCCAGACTTCTGAAGGATTTATCTTCATCTGCACGGATGGAGATGGCACTGATCCTGATACCAACTATGTGTTCTACTCTTCCGATGGAACCACCTGGAATCAGGTGTTTGCCATAAGCCAGGTCTTCCCCGAGAGATTCGATCTGGATTACAATCCCGCAATAAATACTGCTGTTATTGCTTACTTCGAGGAAGGAGGTACTAACGAGTCTTCCGCCATCAAGTACAGGATTTCTACCGATGGTGG
>JAADCS010000038.1 GCA_013154295.1 Thermotogae bacterium | reverse complement strand
TAAGGTCAACGGTCTGGGTGTAGGGCTCGTGCCAGTGGAAGCCGGTATCCTCAAAGTAAGCCTTCCAGAACCAGTCGTAGTCGTGGAAGGAACGCTTTAGAAACTCCTCGTAAGTCTCTATGCCGTACTTCTTCATCTGGCGGTATATGTTGGAGTTCTCAATCCACTCATCCGTCGGGTCCCATACTATTTTCTCCATAGGGTATATTTTATGCTGGAGATACGATCACATCATCACACCCTTTAGAGCTTCACTACACTCTGGGGGTAAATCCTCCGGGAGCCTTTTCACCATCTCGTATATTAAGTCTATTATCCTCTGCTTGCGACTTGAAGATACCCGTAGAACCTCTTCGGTGGTTAGTTTGGTGGTTGATATTCCCGCCGCCATATTCGTAACGACGGTTATTAGCGTATAGCACATCTCCAGTTCTCTGGCTAAGAAGGCCTCTGGTACAGCAGTCATACCGACCAGATCGGCTCCCAACCTTCGTAACGCCTCAATCTCAGCTGCCGTTTCGAGGCGCGGTCCTTCCATCGCTGCGTAGGTACCTTTCGGTATAACCTTAAGTCCTCCCTCACTTAAGACCTCATAAGCCACTTTTCTCCCCTGGGGATCAAAAGGATAGGTGACATCAACATGTACCACCTTTTTCTCCCTAAGAGCGTAGTATACCCGATCCTTCCCCTTGCCTGGATGTTCAAATTCACCGTCAGGTGTGAATTTTCCCTCATAGAAGGTTATCTGACCTCTTGTACGAGTCATATCTAAAAGTTGATCTGGAACGACTACATCTCCTACTTCAAAGTCTGGATTTATGGCTCCTACGGCCGACACGGCGAAGATACGATCCACCTCTAAAAGGCGAAAACCCCACATGTTGGCTCTATAGGGAATGCGGTGGGGAGGAATATCGTGTTTGCTCCCGTGTCGGGCTAAAAAGACGAACTCAAAGCCGTCTCTACCAGCGATTATGTAATCCGCCGACGGTTCTCCCCAGGGGGTGACACGTATGTGCCTTCTATCCAGAATGTCGTACCCCTCTATGTTATAAAAACCGGATCCTCCGATTATACCTATACGCATAGGAGGGATTCTAACGGAGAAACTTCAATCGGAGTACTCTTCAACGAGATGTGAAAACTCTGGAAAAGCCTTTCTGATCTTTTTAAGGGCAGAGGCTTTCAACTGCCTTATGTACTCTCTACTTACACCCCACTTCCTCCCGATCTCAGCCAGGCTTTTTGGTTTACCATCAAGACCGAGGAATTCCGAGAGAACGATCTTTTCTTTCTCGTTGAGTACATCCGATTTGAAGACTTTTTCAAAGAGGTCATGGACACGAGTACGGGTATACTCTCTCTCTACGGTTTGACCATCGGTGGCGACTAGGGAGCTGAAGGTATCGCTACGGTCCTCCCTATCGCCACTCCTGTTCTCAGTGCTGTAAAACCGGGTTCTTATAGCGTTGAGAATACGCTTGACCCTCAATTTGGAAGTACCAAGTTTTTTCGCTATCTCCTCCACGGTTGGTTCTCTCCCCAACTCCTGGTACAGCTCTGTAATCTTCTGAAGATCCTTGTTGGAGATGTGGGGCATTCCCGAAAGAGGTTTATAGGACCTTATGAACTTCAAAATGGCCTCCCTTATCCACTTATCAGCATACGATATGAGACGTACCCCCCTTTCGGGGTCATACTTCTCAAAGGCCTTTAAAAGACCTAGGTTACCTTCCGATATTAGATCCTCCAAGGGAACCCCAGAGTTCCAACCTTCCCGCAAGGCTACATCCACCACGTAACGGAGGTTGGAAAGTATAACCTTCTCCTTGGCCTTCATATCACCTTTTTTGGCTCTCTTTGCGAGTTCCAATTCCTCTTCCAGAGGGAGAGGCTTTAACTCTTCCAAAGCCTTCCAATAATAATGTAACGGATCATCGGACACCGTAACCCTACTCATGACAACACCCTACCTATTAGCTCGTACTTTCCTTGAATTATAAGGTTGAAAACTTCGTACCCCTTAACCAAAATTTCCGATAGGGTTTCCAACTCCTTCTCGGAAAAAGGGGAGAGAACCCATCGGGCCATAGGTACCCCCTCCGGAGGACGTCCTATCCCAAAGCGTAGGCGCATTATATCTCTTCTGCCCAACCTTTCATAAATATCCCTCAACCCCCTGTGGGATGGTACGGATCTTATTTCGCGCTTGAATCGCACCACTCCAAAGGGGAGATCGGCGTCGTCATAAGCTACCACCAGGGGCATCCTGATCACGGGGATAGGGGCATTCAGGAGGGCGGTACCAGAGTTGTTCATGTAGAGCATAGGTTTTATAAGATAGAACTTCTTATCTTCCGCCAGGTGTAGCGTAGGATATTCTTTCCAACTTAAATTCCTTCTCCTCGCTACGAAATCCACAAACATGAATCCTACGTTATGACGTGTTAAAAGATATTGGGGTCCGGGATTACCCAGACCCACCAACACTGTCTTCATCCCAAACCATTAAGATTCGGGAGTCCCTTCGGTCGTCTCCGACGCGGCTTCCTCCTCGGTGGGTCCCACCTCTACGCCTCCCCTCTCCTTCAAAACGGTAACCACAGGCATATCTGGATCTTCGGCTATGATGAAGTTTTCAGTCTTTATATCCCTAACATGCACGACATCTCCCAGTTCCAGATCGGAAGCATCTATCTCTATGTGAGCGGGGATGTGCTGCGGTTTGGACTTGACAGCCAAGGTATGGGTCAGAAGCTCTATAACACCTCCGGCTCTGGTAGCGGGAGCGTTTTCAACGTTCTTTAGAACTACGGGAACCTCTATTTCGATCTCTTCACCTTTGTGCAGAAGCTGGAAGTCCACGTGTATAACGTCGTCGCTCACAGGATGGAGTTGAATATCTTTCACTATAGCCATACGGGGCTGTTCTTCACCCTCCACAAAAACCGAAACCACCACACTCTCCCCGTGGATCTCATGAAGGAATTTTAAAAGTTCAGTTCTCCTTACCAGGGCATGTATGTTCCCTTCACCCTTTCCATAAAAGACGACGGGTATGTATCCCTCTTTTCTGTACCTTTTTGCAGCGTTAGTCCCAAGTTTTTCTCTTCTTTGAACCCTTAGAACGTGCTCCATAGTCGCCTATTCTAAGGGTGAGCTCTTTTCCGGTGTAAAATAGAGCGTGTATTTTCTGATCGCCTTAACCACGGTTTCCCTTTTCAAGGAGGAGTTTGATCGTGGGCAGATACCCGTTGGATGGAGAGCAACGGGTACATGGACCGTAGGCATTCTGCCGGAATGGTCTCCCTCCACGCCTCCCTACGCCTTTGCGGACGCTCGCTTCTCATTAGAGGTATCCGACACGCTCATCACTCCAACCGTCGGTATCGGCTTTCCCTACGACTCCTTAAGTTTAATCTACGCTATAAAATATCTCCGCCTACATGGTGGTGAGGATAGTGTAAAGGTCCTTCTAAGGCGGTTTTCAGGGGGATGGGGATCGTGGGAGGTGCTAAAGGCTTACGCATCTACAACCGAGAGAGTTGAAACTTTAAAGGTATATCCGCCTGCAGATAGCTTGCAGATAGCTTTCCTTTACCTTTCACCTTCACCTGCCGTGCTCTTGTCTTTGGATAATATTGAGATACAGGCTCACGTGAGCTTGGAGTACGATCTTCAGGCACTTTCCATAATCGCGCCACCATACGCTTTCGTCGACTCCTCCGTCTCTTTGGGCTTCACCGTGAGGAACGGAGGTGCATTTAGCGATTCCGTTGCGATAACCTACGGCCATCCATCATCGTTGGATACGGTCTCCCTAACTTTGGATCCGGATGAAGATACCACCCTGTGGGCTACCTACACCTTCTATACACCTGCCTACGTTCTTTTACATCTAATGGTTTCCTCTCCCAACGATACCTTTCCATTTAACGATACCCTGACCCTACCGCTTCGAGTTATACCTACGCCCACTTCGGAGGTTGAGGTTCCATTCTCGGAAGCGGCCCTTATAGACGGAATCGTTAGGGTATCCGACTATACTACACCCTGGGAGATTGCGGGTCGTCTCGAAGCCAGCGATTGGTTGGGGGGAATTCCTATGGAAGCCTGTACCTTACTCCTCGCCTGGAACGATGGAGGAGTTGATCTTGCCCTTATAACGTCAGCGGATCCGTATCTGTCGGAAGGTGATAGGCTTATCCTGGCGTTGGATGGCGATATGGACGGTTATACCGAGAGACTTAACTACATTTATCCCTTAGGTTGGTACTCTGTCTCGGATGGGATCCCCCGTTCGCGTCCCGATCTGGGACCATATTATGCCTTTTCCTATACGAATTCCGGCTTTTACCGCCTTCAAATGGAGGTACGTATAAGGTTCTCCCCATCCTATGATCCGGCGGCTTTACCCTATGGAACGGACACTTTCGGCCTGGCGATCGAATACTTCGACCAAGGAAACGGAAGGGTGGTGTGCCGATGGCCTCAAACTTCCGACCTCTCCAGTTCTCATGGCGATGTTTTTCTAACCCCTCGTGTATCTGTTACCGAAACGATCAAAAACGGACTACCGTTCCGTTTAGAGAGTAACGTTTTAACCCTTGAGGAGGGTGAGCTATATTCATCGTCCGGTAGGCTGCTTTTAAAAGGTAAAGGAAACATCAAACTTCCTGTAGGTATATACTTCGTAAGATCGGGATCGGCGACCTTTAAAGTGGTAGTTGGGCCTTAACGTACCAGAAGTTTGAACGTTCCCATATCCGTAAGGACGAAAAGAACTCCTCTGTGGGGTCCTGAAAGTCTTCGCCCGGCGACGTCGTATATACCCAAAATATTGGCACCTTCGCACGTGATTTTTCCTTGGACGATTTTACATCTTGGACGGGGTTTCGGAGGTGCATCTTCCTTTAGCAGAAGGGATAGGTCGTATACCGGAAGTGCTAAGGCGGAACTGCCAAGCCGGACACCGTTGTGAGCCGTGAGTTTAACGGGATCATCCCTCTGGAAAGGAGCACCGGTGTTGGGATTGGGTTCGTAGGAGGGAAACTTGGAGGAGGATATGTAGAGTCTTATGCGATGGCCGGAGTTAAAAACGTAGGCCGTATTTCTCATCGGTACGGTTATACGGTAGGTATCACCAGGTGTTATGAGTTCCTCACGATCTATGCCGTTTCTATTTCTCATACGTAACGCCCCTTCGGTTATAAGAATAGAACGACCATCGGGATATACATCGGCCAAGAAAACCATAAAGTCGGTGTCGTAACGGTCGCTAACCACATCCATTTCCACGTAGGGTTGTCCAACTATAGCCAAAGGTTCCTCCAAGGTGTTGGAGGTGAATATCAGGAGATCGGAACGTAAGTGCCAAGAGCGCAGATCCCTCGGCCCAAAGAGTATGGAATCTCTTATGCCACCTCCTATATAGTCAAACCCCCCTAACGATGGTAGGGGATCGTTAGGATCATAGGTATATGTTAAGGTTGTGGGAAGAGTCGTATCCGTTTGGAGAGAGCTGTCGGCATGGAGGTAGAACCTCATCTCCGAACCACCCGGAGGTGGAAAAGAATCGGCTTCTATCCATCTGTTAAAGAGGTGAGTGTCGGGGGTAGACACATCACCCATCAGGTAAAAGAGGACGTGGGGCATAGTATCCCAATCCCATCCGCCGTTACCAGTCCAATAGAGAATCCAGTTTATAACGTAAGCGGGTACGGATATAGCGTTGGCATTTGGAGGGAAGGTTATATCTCCAACGGTACGTTCCGAGAGGTCGTGCATCCAGGGACCTATGACTAAATATTGATTTCCTCTGGCGTAACCTCCACCATGATACTGCAGGGTTCGAAAAGCCCCTATCGCCCCCTCGGTGAAGGCATCAAACCATCCGGTTAGGTGAAGCATCGGGGCCAGATAGCTTGTCGGTCTGGAGTAACCGTTCACCCAAGCCCAAGGCGTGGTGTCGGAATAGACGTAGTACCTTTCTATGGTATCCAACATATGGGTGGCACCTACGCCGTTAAGCCAGTATTCGGCTATGAACTTTCTAAACACCCCCCCATAGAAAACCTCGTGATACATGCTTATCCCGGCCACGGCCGGTGCCATGCAGGTTATAGGATAACTGGTACCTCCCAGAAAGTACTGAGCAAAACCTAAAGCCGATCCTCCCGCTGTGCATATCTGACCGTTGGACCATTCCCTATCCTCTATCCAAAGCACCACATCTAAGCCATCATGTAGCGGTCCCCACCCCTCTGCCAAGAATGGTAACCGTACCCCACTACTTCCCCAATATCCTCTAAAGGTGCTAACCACATAGGCATAACCCAAGGAGGTTATATAGGAAATGTAGGCAGCTCCTACACCTAGGGTATCGTAGGGTGTTCGCACCAGTACAACAGGGAGGGCCACGGTGTCAGTATCGCTGACAGCCGAATCCGGCAAATACACGTACACCTTAAGGGTTTCCCCATCGCTGGCTATAACGTTATCTTTGAAATGCAAGTATCCAAAAATGGCAAAGATCATAGAATGTTGATTCTAACGGTGGAACGTTTTGTAAATCTACGATACGTTTCGGGGGTAAAATAACAACTATGTTCGTCCTTTTGACTGCGGTGATAGGGTATCGTATGGTGGAGGTGGTAAAAGATGGAGAGAGAACTGACACCCAGATTACCTACATAAGTCGCAAAGGTGTCCGCATGTACTTTAAAAGTGGCGGGGAGGCTATAATGACGATTCAAGGTGATAAGATGAAAGCCTACATCTTAGATACCCGACGAAAGACCTATATGGACATGTCCTCCATGGCCTCGGGTTTTGTAGGTATATATCTCTCCCTCTTTATGCGTTGTAGAGGTGCCGAAAACTGCAGTTTGGATAGGAACGTAATAAAACCAACGAACGAGTACAGAATCATAGACGGCCGTAGAGCGAGAAAGGTGATTTATTATACTAAAAACCTCAAATCACTCATCGGTTTTACAAATCTACCCGATAGTATTGAGAGCTGGTTCGTGAAGGACTGGAAGGATCTGGTGACCGCTGAGAAAACCCGCTTAGAGTTCTTTTACCGTTTGGTCAAATTAAACGATAATCCTCAACCAGAGCTTTTGGACGAACTTTATGAATATTTAAAGTCCGTGTTTGACAGGTATGGGGCCCCTATATCTACGATCTCCCCCTTCATGGGTCGAATACTCTATAGCCGTAGGATAACTGTGAAAAGATTGGAAATACCCGATTCCCTATATCAAATACCCAAGGGATACAAACCTGGGAGATAGGGTAGGGATATGTTGTGGATCATCCTGGGCAATGCTGCGGCTGATTACAAATCGCAGTTGGAAAATATCCGTCGTCAAATAAGGCGGGTTTCTCGTGAGATAAAACGTCTTAGAGGTAAGGAGGAGGCGTTGATAAAACGCGTGGAGCTATATGAGAGAAAGAAGGAACTCCTTGAGAACTATCTCCAAACCTTGCGGGTTAGGGAGAACTTTTTGAGAGTGAGGTTGAACTTTACGCAGAAACAGCTCGCGGAGCTCCGCAGAGAGGAGGCTAAAATTTTGAGGAAGGTTCGTTCAGGTATAAATCTTCTCTTTCTTCTCGGTAAACCACCGGTGTGGGCAGCTATCTTCAACCCCAAGAGGGCCTATGCCATGTACGAGAGGGCAGCTATAACAGAAGCCACGCTGCGTGCCTATAGGAACGCTCTCGTCCAGATAGAAGGTTTCCGAAAGGATTACAGTTGGTGGAAAAAGAGGCGTGAAGATCTTTTAAAAGAGATCAACGAGAACATAAAAGAGCAGGAGAGTACCTTAGCCGAGATAAAACGTACGGAGGAGAACCTCAAGAGGAGTATAGCCAAGCTACGTAGGAGTCGTAGAGCCAAGGAGAGGTACATAGCGCGTCTTAGAGCGAAGGAGAGAAACCTGATACGTCTTTTAAAGAAGCTATCTAAGAGAAAGAGTAAGAGAGGTAAAACATCTCCCAAGAGAAAACTCACTGGCAAGCTCATGTGGCCGATAAGTGGAAAGGTAGTAAGAAAGTTCGGATACTACAAGGATCCTATATATGGCGTGCGGCTCAAGAGTTCGGGCATAGAGATAGCCGGTAGGTACGGTCAGGAGGTCGTTGCGGCGGCCCCTGGCAAGGTGGTGTATGCAGGACGGCTTGAAGGGTACAATCGGGTAGTGATACTGGATCATGGGAACTTCTTTACGGTATATGCAAATCTGATGAAAGTTAGTATAAATGTGGGTAAAAAGGTTAAAAAGGGTCAGAAAATTGGGATTATTGGCAGAAGGCCTCTACATTTTGAGGTCAGATTAGGCTCCGGCAAGAAGGCAGTTGACCCGCTTAGCTATTTACCTTGAAGGCGCTCTAACAACGTGAAGGCATTTTAAATAGAGACTTTCCGGAAAGTGAGGTAGAAAAGGATGATCCTCCGGTTGTATTAGGGTGGCGGCTATATAAATGGGTATCTTTCTGTCGGTTGAGGCGAACCGTACGTATGTAATCATATCTTGTAAGCTGGCCTGGTACGAACAGCTGCATAGGTACAGATGTCCACCCTCTCTCAACCTAGGCAAGGAGTAATAGGTCAGCTTCCATATAGCACCTAACAGGCTCTTTCGCGCATCCTTTCTCTTTGCTATGGCCGGGGGATCCGCCACTATCAGATCGTAGGTATCCCTATCTGACATTAAAAATTTGAAGGCATCCGCTACCAAAACAGACACGGAAACACCGTTCAACCTGGCATTTTCCTGGGCCAAGCGTATGGCCGCTTCGTTCGTATCCACGGCCAAAACTTTAGCCCCCTTTAGGGCCGCATATATAGAAAAACCTCCACTATAACTGAAAAGATCGAGAACCTTAAAACCCTCTTTGACCAGCGATGCCACGTACTGTCGGCTCCTCCTCTGATCCAGATAAAAGCCCGTCTTTAATCCTCCCACCACATCAACGTAGAATTTTATGCCGTTCTCGGTTATAGTGAGGATATTAGGTGCATCGCCCACGATGGGTCCCTTAACCGGTTTTAGACCTTCTTCCCATCGTCCTTCCATGTCGCTTCTCTCGTATATAAAGGAGGGGGAGAGAGCCTCAACCAACGCATCAACTACTACACCTTTCATCCTCTCCATTCCTTCGGAGCGTATCTGTATGACCAAACCGTTATTATACCTATCCACTATCAGACCACCCAAGAAGTCAGATTCCGAAAACACCAACCGGTAGGCTGTGGCAGGTACATGTTTCCTGTAAGCAACGGCTTCCAAAATGCGTTTTTTAAAAAAGGATCTGTCTACCTTGACCTTTCCCAAAGAGAGAAACCTCCAAATTACACGGGAGCTTGGCGAATACAGACCGGTAGCCAAAAGTCGCCCTCTGCGGTCGTAGAGATGGGACACGGCCCCGGCTTCGCGTAGGTAGGCCACTTCATCCCTATACACCCACGGATACAGGTTGAGAATTTTTCTTTCCTTTCCCCGCTTCAGTTGAATAACCGTTTCCCTCATAGCTTTTTCACTAACCACTTCAGAAACTTCCTAAAGGCTCGACCGCGATGACTTATGGCATTTTTTTGGAATGATTCCATCTCTGCCAGAGTGATCGTGTGACCTTCTGGGATAAAGATAGGATCGTAGCCGAACCCCCCCCTTCCTCTCTCCTTTAAGGTTATCCAACCGGGGAGTATCCCCTCGAAGTACCGTACCGATTTGCCGTCGTACACAGCAAGGACAGTACGAAACTCCGCGTACCTGTCCCTTTCCCCTTCCATCAGATAGAGCAACCTTTTGCGGTTTTCTTTAGCATCTCCACCGAAGAAACGGGCCGAGTAAACGCCGGGAGCCCATTTTAGAGCTTTTACAAACAGCCCCGTATCCTCACCGATGGACATCAGCCCCGTTTTCCTCCAACCGTACTCAGCCTTTATTCGAGCGTTCTCCTTTAGGGAGTCTCCCGTCTCTTCTGGCGATGGCAAACCGAAATCCACCAACGACAATACTTTAAAACACGGACCCAAAATTTCCCTTATCTCCCGGACCTTATGGAGATTCGAAGTGGCCACCAAAATCCTTGGATGCACCCGTTTATTTTAAACGGGTCAGTTTTCTTCTACCTTATCACTGACTTGTGGGCCTCCTCCTTCACGACCACGAAGAACACCCCAGGGCGTTGAAACGCAAAAGGGGTAGCCCGAAGAGGTGAACGTCCTAAGTGGCCTGTTGGAACGGTTACTCCTACCCCGCAGGGTGAAGGGTATCTTTTCTCTAGCCCACCGACGTAGGCTCGGCTACGAACACACCGACGTTGGCCAAGGAGCCGAAGATGTAGTTGCCAACCTTACGCACACCGACAGGACGAAGAGAAGGAGCCCAACTCTGCTCTGTAGTTGCGAGATCATGGCGAGAAAAGGGAATTGTAGATAAACTAAGGTCCTTTGCTCAAATATTGTAATTTGCGACACACATGAGAAACCTCCTTAATTCGAGAATCCCCTCAATCTTCCAACAGGACATCCCTTATAGCCATTCCTAGATCGTTGGATCGGCCCCTATGCCCCACGTACTGTTTTTCACAGTAGTTGCGCGTTAAAGGGCGAAAAGAGGGTTGCGATAAAGGGCTCTTCTACCCAAACATCGTAATCGGTGCTGAAGTTGGTAATGGGT
>JAADCS010000061.1 GCA_013154295.1 Thermotogae bacterium | reverse complement strand
ATGCAAGAAGGGTATTATCCTTTTGTGTCTCAAATTCCCATCCTCTTTCAACTACCCATTTGAAGCCATCGTTTAGGTTAAACAGTATTATTTCACCTTGCGATAAAGGAACTACGTAGTACCTACTCACCGGGAGATGGACGATCCGAATCAAGGTTCAAAGTATTGGGATGACACCAAGTACCCTTTTTAACGGATTAGGATGAAAGGCCTCATACCTGTAGAGTCTGTAAAAGTGATCCGTCCACTGCTTCTTATAGGGGCTCTCTCCCTTCATGAAGTTAAACTCGGAGAATCCTTCGGTGTGGTAATGTCGTATTAAGTTGAATATCAAAAGACGATATACATCTCCCGCCTTCCTAATATAGGAAGCAAGAAAGGATAAAGCGAGATCTTCGCTCTCTATGATGTAGTTGGTTGCCAAGGTTTCTTCACCACCGTAGAGTTTCCAACATGTTAGAAGGTTGTTCTCATAGAGTATCTCGATCACCTTGGCCATGGTCTTGACGAAGAGGGGATCTTTGAACTTGCTGGTTGGATGGTTTACAAGTATTTCCAAGGCCAACCTGGAAAAGCTATCTACCGGATGGCACCTTTCAATCCTCCAAGAACCGTACAGTCTTTTAAGACGATTCTTTGAATTACGCACATTCTTCCATACGTTCTTCGAAAAGGATTTTCTTAGTGTATAAAAATCCGGAAAAATCCTCAGGGGAACATAGAATACTTTACTGCAAGTTTTCCTCCACCTTATTGGTAGATCGTTCAAGGTTGAAGGGAGGCGACCGAACTCTAATAGGTTTTTTAAAACAACACGAAAATATATGTTTTTCTCAAGGATGTTCAATAGCTCATCCTTTTCCAGATTCATATCCCACCAGTCTATCACATCCTGGATAGCATATTCCAGGCGAACCACCTTTCCCACTTTTCTGAGGATGAGGTTTCCTCCCACCTCGACGATAGCATATCTCTTTTTAATGTACTCTAAAAGAGTTTTGCGTATATCCGGTCTATCAAAAACGAAATACTTTTTCATTCGGCAGAATTATCAAGAAGCTTATTTAAGGTTTCAACCATCTGGGAGAGGATCTCTCGATCCTCCGATGTGAGATCTTCATTTTGCAAAAGATCCGGCCTAAAAAGAAGGGTCCTTTTCAAAGCATATTCCCGCCTCCAACGCTCGACCTTCCCATGGTGGCCCGAAAGTAACACGTTTGGAACCTCTCGGTCCTTATACTTTCGGGGCCGAGTGTAGAGAGGGGGCTCCAAAAGACCGGAGTGCAGAGAATCGGTTTCGGCGGATCTTCTGTGGGTTAAAACTCCAGGAATGAGACGTACAACGGCGTCCAAGAGCACTAAGGCTGCCAGTTCTCCTGAAGATACTACAAAATCACCAATTGAAATCTCCATATCTACCAGATCTAATATTCGTGCATCTATTCCCTTGTAGTGGCCTCCAACCAATATCAGAGATGGGAGATGTGAAAGCTCTATTACCGTATCTTGCCTTAGGGGTTTGCCAGCGGGAGAGAGGAGGAGGACTGGAGCACCCGGAAGCCACTCCTTGGCCTTAAGGATAGCTTTAGCTACGCAATCTACCTTCAGGAGCATGCCGTTTCCTCCACCGTATTGGTAGTCCTCCACATCCTTGGGACCAGAAGCGAAGTCTATCGGCGAAAAGAAACGAACTTCCAGTTTACCTCCTTCAACCGCTTTTTTAAGCGGCGCGTATTCAAAGGCACATTCCAAATATTTGGGGAAGAGAACGATCACGGCCGCCTTCACGGTTCGTCCCCTTACTCCTCTTTGGTAAGTGTACGCTGCCTTTCGGTGCGTATGTATATCTCAAACAGGTCACCGGGTTTGAACTTGTTAAAGCTCTCCAACCTTACTCCACATTCGTAACCTTCAGTTACCTCACGCACATCATCCTTGAATCGCTTAAGGGAGGCTATACGACTTTGAGCTATGACCTCTCCATCTCTGATCACCTTTACCAGGGCATCCCTGACTATCTTGCCAGATCTTACATAACAGCCCGCTACCGTACCGGCTCTGGTGTTAAAGGTAGCCCGCACCTCTGCCTCGCCTATCTTTACCTCCTCAATCTCCGGTTCCAAGTTACTGGCCAAGATATTCTCCAGTTCCTCCAGAAGGCGGTAGATTACCTTATCGGTTCGGATTATTACTCCGCGGGCCTCGGCCAGTTTGCGGGCATCGCTTTGAACCCTGGTGTTAAAGGCGAGTATAACCCCCTCCGAAGCTGTAGCCAGATCGACGTCAGTGGGTGTAACTGGACCGACCCCGCTATGGATAACCTCCGGCTCTATCTCTTTGTACTTCATCTTACTGACCGCTTGCGAAAGTGCCTCTACAGAGCCTTGGGTATCCGCCTTTATCACTACAGGCACCTTTAGCTTTTCTCCGGCCTGAAGTTTCTCCTGGATGCGTCTCATCAGCTTCACGTCTATGCGTTTTTCTATCTGGTATTTCATGGTTTTGCGGTACTCCTCGGCCCTCTCCTTAGCATCTTGGACATTCTCTACCACTACCAGTATATCGCCGGCTCTCGGCACCTCTTCGAATCCCTGAACCACCACGGGCATGGAGGGCGTTGCCCCTTGAACTCTCTTGCCACTCTGGTCATATAAGGCGCGGACCTTCCCATAGGTAGGACCGCACCAGAAAGCATCACCGACCTTTAGGGTACCCTTTTGAACTATCACGCTTCCAAGGGGGCCTCTCCCTCTCGTATCCATTTGCGATTCTATAACGACGGCGCGAGCCGGACCCTTGTAGGGTGCCTTGAGGTCAAGCTCTTCTGCCTTGAGAATGATAGCATCTAGCAGGTCGTCTATGCCGATCTTCTTTAGAGCTGAGACTTCTACGAATATGGTGTCGCCTCCGTACTCTTCGGGAACTAGGTTATATCGCATGAGATCGTTTTTCACCCTCATGGGATCAGCTCCGGGTACATCTATCTTGTTTATGGCAACGATTATAGGAACGCCGGCAGTTTTGGCATGGTTTATAGCCTCTACAGTTTGAGGTTTCACACCTTCGTTGGCAGCCACCACCAGAATAACGATGTCCGTAACCTGGGCCCCACGAGCCCTCATGGCCGTGAAGGCCTCGTGACCAGGGGTATCTATGAATATTATCTCGTAGTCTCCCTTTTTCACCCTCCAGGCACCTATACTTTGGGTTATACCACCGGCCTCCTGGGAGGCTACGCTCGTACCCCGTATAGCGTCCAAGAGGGTAGTTTTACCGTGATCCACATGGCCCATCACGGTGACGATCGGAGGCCTGGTCCTCCAGTCGGAGTAAAGATCCTCTTCCTCCTCAACGAGTTCTTCAACGGCTTCCGAGAATTCAACCTCCACGCCGAATTCGGAGGCCAAAGCGGTGATCATGTCCGGATCCAGTATGTGGTTTATCGTTAGGAGGACACCCATCATAAAGGCTTTCTGAATTATTTCCTCTGGCTCCCTACCGAGAGCATCCGCAAATTCCCTGAGGGACATAGGGCCGCTAACTATAATCTTTTCTACTTGCTTTTGAGGTTCCTCTTTTCTCTTGGGCTTTGGCTTTGTTCGACTCTTGGTGAGTTTTTTGGTATGACGGGGTTGCCGCTCTATACGACGCCTCTCATCCCTCCTCTTGGGCCTACGCTGACCTTGAGCTTGGGAGGGCCTTTGGGGCTGGTATATCTGTTTCTTTACCTGCAAGTCCTGTGAAATCTGGCGGCGCTGTTCCTCTATCTTACGTCGCACCAACATCTCCATATCGCGATTTAAATTGTGAGTTTTACTGCGCACATGACGATAACCGTTCTCCCGTAATATCTGGATGATCACCTTCGGATCAACCTTCAACTCTTCGGCCAACTCCTGAAGAGGTATAGGTCCTTTTCTACGCATCTTTCACGGACTCCTCTTTGTTGCTTTCCCTGTCATTCTCTCTGGTGCTGGCCTCCTCTTTCTGTCTTAGAGCTTCCTCTATTATATCCAGCACTCTTATCGCCGTTGCCTCATCTACATCAAGCATCCTCTGAATATGTACCAGCGGCACCAATTTACGGAAGTATATGAGAGCCGCCTTTTTCATCTTCTCGTATATCTGGTTGGGCAGGTGATCCTTCAGGTCGTAAAGCGTGACACCCTCTTTAGGGGGTTCATATTCGGACAGAGGTAGAGCCATTATCTTCTTACCTACGAGGCGAGAGGCTAGGATAACGTTTATTCCCTCTTTGCCTTTCGCTTTACCTAAATTATCCTCATCCTCGTAGAAGACTCTTATCTCATCGTCTGTTTCATAGGCGGCAACAGCGTTCTCCGCTGGCGATAGGGCCAGAACGGCAAACCTCACCTTATCGGGGTCGTAGTTAACCACTTCCACCGATTCCCCTCTAGGGAGAGAACGACGTAGGTCGTATATTCTCGTTCCTTTCCGACCTATCAGTGCAGTTACCGGCGAAACGAATGGATCTACCGAAGCCACAGCCACCTTCGTTAGGACACCAGCCTCCCGCGCTATAGCCTTTATCTGAACCGTACCATCGGATATTTCCGGTATCTGGCGTTCCAAAAGCGCCCTTACGAAGTTGGGATGTGCACGAGATAGCACCAAGGGATAGCTACTGCGCTCCTCTATGCTCAAAACTACAGCCTCGATCTCCTTACCAGGGTGGTACACCTCGTCCTTCACCATACCGGAGGGTTCTATGCGACCCTCAACACTGATCTCATCTATGGTGACCCCTAAAAGTACTCCCCTCCTGCGATCAACCTTTTGTATCTTACCTGTGACGATTTTGCCCACGTAACCGGACAATTTAGAGAGTTTTGAGCGTAGTATATCGTACTTTATCATCTGAACGAAGTAGTTTTTGAGAGTATGCACGTCGTCTATGCTAAGATCCGTAGGGTGAATTATTTGCGATTGTCCATCGGGAAACTTAAGAATGACTCGCACAAGCCCTTTGTCCAAGCTAACCTCGGCTGTTATCTCTGGTTTAGGATGGGCGTACTTGTACTTATGTTCAAAGGTGCGTTTGAGTGCCGCCTCCAAAACCTTTTCAACCCTCTTGGAGTCCACACCGTGATCTTTGGCAAACTCCTCAAGGGCAAGTCTCAATTGATCAAATCTTATCCTCGTTTCCATCTCTATCCTCCTTTTTAAACCTCATCTAACCGCAGAAGGGCCACATCTTCCTGCTTGAAGAAGTGACCACTTACTCCCACGGTACCTTCCTCCTCGTTGTAGTAGTCAAGGACTCCTCGATAGGTTCTACCATCCTTTAGAATGAGTATCACCTTCTTACCTAAGGCCCAGTTTATCTCCCTCGGTTTGGAGAGTTTCCTATCCAAGCCAGGTGATGATACCTCAAGTTCGTAGGATTGTTCTATGAAGTCCTCGGCGTCCAACATGTCGGAGTAAATCCGCAAGAATCTCTCCGTATCCCTTATGGTTATCCCCCCTTCCTTATCTAAGAAAATACGCAGAGTTCTGTATCTACCATCCTTCCACTCCACATCGACCAAGGTAAAGTTCATCTCGTTCGCCAGTTTCTCTGCCATTTCCTCAGCCTTTCGTTCTATCTCTTTAGCTCTCTCCTCTCTCATAACAACCGCTTATTGTAAGGCGGAGAGACGGGAACGGATTTAAAAGAACTTTTTCCAACGCACTACGAATATGTTTCGGGCGGGATCTCCTCCCATCTCTACCTTTATCTTCATGCTTTTGGGGCTTGGGCTTATGCCCAAGTCTACGATGTCGTAACCCATGCTCAACCCCCTTTCTATAGCCAGGTGGAGTAAGTAGGTAGGAGCGAAGGGGAATTCTCTTCTCCAACCTATTTGCCATATAAGGTAACGATCATCCAATGGAAGGCAGGTGAGCGCTCCCACGAGTTCTCCGCCGCTATCTATGCCTATTTTATCTATCATTCCATATAGCTTTTTGAAATTTTTGTAAGGTATGGGCTTTCTACCATGAGATAACAGGGTTTTACGATACAGATCGTAGAATCCATCAAAAGCCGGTTCTACCACCGTGACCCTTTCTTCGGCCCGACGTATCAGCCGTCTTCTTTCAGGATGATACTTAGGCATACCCCTGATAATCGGTGACGGAAACGATAGGCTAGCCAGAGGAGTGGGGTAGGTCAGAGCTATTTCCCCCCTGCGATAGAGACTTTTTATGAGCTTTAAAGTTTTCGGAGTGAGACTTTGGTTTGATGCCAAAGTGTAAGGGTAGGAAAGGAACTCACTGAAAATGAGCTTCTGCCTCCGTATACCCCAAAATCCTTCCACGTTTTCTGGCTTTCCACCTGTTAACAGGGCGCCTACTTCGTTCAAATTGACCAAGGTCCCTATTCTATCTCCGCTATCCATCCTGAATTTCCGGCCTTAGAATGAAAACATGATAGTGGTTTTACTTTCCCAGAGCTTCGCTCCTGAAGACTACGCGATAGGTACGTGGTACATGCGCAACGGTTCCCTTTCTCATTCCGGTGTGCAAGCCCTCAGTGGGGCCGTTACGGGGCCGGATTTACGTTGCTCCTATGGTGGTTTGACGGGGGAGGGCGATCCCTTGGTGGCAGACATAAACGGTGACGGTTTCAACGAGATAGTCTTTTCCTCTTACAGCCCCGCCAGGGTTTGGGCCTTTCGTGGAAGCGATTGTACCCTCCTTTGGAACACGAGCATATCCACTACCTCTTGGGGTACAGCTGCCATAGGTGAGTTGCTCCCTTCCTCTTCCGGTCTTGAGATTGTGGCCACCGCGTGGAATGGGAACGTCTATGCTTTGCGCGGAACCGATGGATCGATCATATGGAATAGATCTCTGGACGGTTCCTTCCTGCAGAGTTCGGTGGCCATAATGGACGTGGATGGGGACGGTGCAGGAGAGGTCTTTGTGGAGGCCACGAGCAACCTTTATGCCCTTAGGGGTAACGATGGATCCACCATCTGGTCCAGATCCATAACCGGAGCTTCCCACAGGTACAACTCACCTGCCATATACGACGTAGATGGCGATGGTCTATACGAGGTCGTGGCTGCTTATGGGTCAACTCTGGTCGTACTGGATGCCCAAACCGGAAGTCTTGAATACAGCGTCTCCATAGGGAGTACGGATGGTTCCCCTACCGTAGCTGACTTGGACGGCGATGGCGATGCCGATATAGTAATAGGAACGTCCAGCGGTCGGGTGGTGGCGATAGACGGACCCTCTGGGACCGTCCTATGGAACGTAGGCGTAGGTGGAAACAATCGAGGGACCCCTTCCGTATTTGATATAAACGGTGATGGGGTTAAGGAGGTGGTTATTGGTGATGCCAGCGGCAACATGGTCTATGCTCTCCGAGGAACCGATGGTGCTACGGTATGGTCCTATTCTAGGACCTACAGTTATGAACAGTCCCTAGCTCGCAAGATGGGTGATATAGACGGTGATGGGGAGATTGAGATGGTCATAACCAGTTACGGAAGTAGAGTTGGAAGTTCTCCTATGTTCGTAATACTCAACGCCGTAACCGGAACGCCAGAGTGGACCTACGACGTAGCCGGAGATGGCACCGAGGGAGCTGCCATAGGGGATGTGGATAACGACAACTGTATGGAAGTTCTGGTGGTACCGGATTGGACCTCCGGTGGTGGTCTCAGGGTGTTTGACTCCTCCACCCCCATCAGCGACTGCGATATAATAGGGTACGACGATCCCACTTATTACGAGGAGAGGTCCAACGTAAGAACTTCCTTGGAAGTTATGGTTATCCCTGGGGGTTTGAAGATAAGCACCCTGAACGCAGCCTGGATAAGAATTTACTCATCCGACGGAAGACTGGTGAGGAGGACCTACACCGAAAACGGTGATGTGACCTTAAGCTTACCTTCCGGTATCTATGTGGTTAAAGTGGAGGGAAGGAACCTCCAGAAGGTAACTGTGGTTAGATGATGGCTATAGAATAGCCCCCCATGATCATTTACGGAAGGCGGCCGGTCGCCGAGTACCTGAAAGCTGGTGGTCGTCCTAAGGTCATATACCTGCAGAGGGGTAGTCGCTTTGAGGACGAACTTTTGGAATTGATCAGTGGCCACAGAACGCTTCTGGTTCCGTCCAAGGAGATCAACCGGTTGACCAGTGTGCGTGACCATCAAGGTATAGCGGCCGATATAGGAGAGTTTAAAACCTATGACCGTAGTAGGATCATAACCACTTCGCTGAAGACGAATAGACCCGTTCTGGTCGTAGATAGGATCCAAGACGTACGAAATTTGGGCGCGCTTATAAGAAGTGCCGAGGCCTTCGGTTTCGCAGGGGTCGTGATACCTCGTCGCCGCACTGCTTCCATAACCCCTGCCGTAGTGAAGACCTCCGCCGGTGCCATATTTCACATCCCAGTAACTATCTATAATGCCGCCAAGTTCCTATCCGAATACAAAAAGAAAGGTGGTTTCACCGTCGGGCTTGATATGACCGGTAAGGATATAACGACCACTAGGATCCCCTCACCGGTAGCCCTGGTGGTAGGAAGTGAGGGCAAAGGGCTCTCGGACCTGGTGCGTAGGAGTGTAGATTTACTTTTAAAGATACCCATGTTTGGTCGTGTCCAATCTCTAAACGCCTCCGTTGCCGGAGGTATAGGTATGTTCTGGATAAGACTGTTCGCCGGGAGGAGGTGAGACTTGAACCGGGATAGAATAGCGCACCTGATAAGAGAACTTCTAATTGAAATAGGTGAGGATCCAGATCGCGAAGGTTTGCGAGAGACACCCAGACGTATAGCTCGTATGTACGAGGAGATCTTCGCTGGCTACTCCCAAGATCCCAAGGAAATCATCGGGAGTGCTATATTCCATGAACCCTATGATGAGATGGTAGTGGTCAAAGACATCGACTTTTACTCAATGTGTGAGCATCATATGTTGCCCTTTTTCGGTGTGGTACATGTGGCATACATACCGAAGGACAAGGTGGTGGGACTTTCTAAGATACCACGCATAGTGGATGCCTTTGCTCGAAGACTTCAAATACAGGAGAAGATGACCGTTCAGATAGCCCAGACCCTCCAAGAACTCTTGGATCCTCTGGGTGTGGCTGTGATAGTTGAGGCTACTCATCTCTGTTCGGTAATGCGAGGCGTAAAAAAACCAAAAAATCGCATGATTACCAGCGCTATGCTGGGTATTTTTCGGAAGGATATCCGCACGCGCAATGAGTTCCTGCAGATAATTGGTAAAGGTACCACTTGATTTTTCCACATCCGCGACTTTAGAATATCGGTGTCATGAGGAGAATCGCTATAATCTCCGTTCTAGGGTTCCTTGCAGCCTTTTCCTTTGGCTGCAAGAAGGCCGCTCCCACGTCTTTCATGAAGGACCTAAGTGTATATTACACCGTTCCTGGATCAAGTGGCTCCTCCCATTACTTTTACATCCTTTCGGTTAGCCCCTACCACGTTCCCACAGTTACCCTGAACGGTTACACTGTACCCTCCGAGAACATAAGTGGTAACATGGGAGACTTCAGTGGATCGGATGAGCAGCCCAGTATATCACCTGGTAACGATCTTGAGTTGAAGGTTACCTATTACGACCTCAACGAGAAGGAGCAAACCGCCTCCGCCAAACAGAAAGTTCCTCCGGAGCCTGCGGGTATGAATCTCTCCGTAAACAGCAGTACCGTGACCATCTCCTGGAGCGCTCCCAACGATGTGAATTTCATAAACGCTCTTATCTCCATATCCTGTATAGATAACTCCTACAATACGGCTGACACCGTTTGGGATACTACGATAGTGGATGTTAAAAACATAACCTCCGTTAGCAAGAGTGTCTCCAGCCTCTGCGCAGGTATAGGCGATCCTGTGTATATTAGCGTTACGGGTGGTATTATGAACATGAATGGGCCTTGGAGTGGGGCTAAAGATAACATCAAGGGTATAAAGGGTCAGTTCTACACTGGTGCTTACAAGGTCGATACTGCCACTTGGATAGGTACCACCTTCAAAGGCAAGCCCGTCTCGCATAGGTTCGATGTCCAAAAGGACCTCAAGAGAATCTTTGAGAAGCTTCCCACCTACGCTGACGAGGGCGTTTGGATAACGCGCTAACGGATAACATAACAAAAAGGGGGGCGTACGCCCCCCTTTTTGTTATCACGTTGCTGGGTTACCTATCCACGTCTCCCAACACTATATCTATCGTTCCAATGAGAACTATGATATCGGCCACCAACAGCCCAGGAGCCATGTGTTCCAAGGTCTGTAAGTTCGTAAAGGACGGGGCCCTTATCCCCATCCTCCAAGGACGGGCACTACCGTCGGATACTATATAAAACCCTAACTCTCCCTTTGGAGCCTCAACCGGGAAGTAAGCTTCACCCGGAGGTACCTTAACACCTTCGGTCACCAACTTAAAGTGGTGTATCAGTTCCTCTATGGAGGCGTATATGCGGGATTTGGGGGGGGGCACGAACTTGTAGTTGTTGTGGAGAACGTCACCTTCGGGTATGTCACGAAGGGCCTGGCGGAGTATGCGAACCGACTGCCTTATCTCCTCCATTCGCACGATGTACCTGTCGTAGGAGTCACCCTTTTCACCCACGGGTATCTCGAACTCAAACCGATCGTATATAGAGTAAGGTTCATCCTTGCGGATGTCCCTCTTTATCCCCGATCCTCGCAGCATGGGCCCAGTGGCTCCTAAGTTCAGAGCGTCCTCCGGCGAGAGAATTCCCACGTCCTTCAAACGGGCTATGAGGATGGGGTTCTTCGTTATTAGCCTATCCATCTCCACGAAGGCCTTCTCAAACTCATCCAGAAAATCGGCGACTTTTTTAAGCCAACCCTCAGGAGTATCGGCAGCCACGCCCCCTATCCGGAGGAAGGAGTTGTTCATCCTTTGGCCCGTGAGTTCTTCAAGGAGGTCATAAATCTTCTCCCTCTCACGGAAAGCGTAGAGAAAAGGCGTCCAAGCCCCAACGTCCATAACGTGGGTGCCAAACCACACCAGGTGACTGGCTATACGGGAGAGTTCTCCCAAGATAACCCTAAGATACTCGGCTCTTTCAGGTATTTCCTTGTCTATGCCCAAGAGCCTCTCTACCGTTAGTACGTAGGCCCAATTGTAATAGAGTGGGGCCAGATAGTCGAGGCGATCGGTGTAGGGAATTATCTGTAAATAGCTCTTATATTCGGCCGTTTTTTCCGTTCCCCTATGGAGGTATCCTATACGGCATTTGGCCCTAACAACGGTCTCACCATCGAGTTCCAACTCCACACGTAGAACCCCGTGTGTAGCTGGATGTTGTGGTCCCATATTCAAAACGAAAGTTTCCGTCTTTACACCAGCGGTTGCCATGGAGAGGTATTATATGGCCGGAAACACGCTTCAACCTCCTTGAATTTCCGATCGGTTCCGGCCGTAGAATACCGTAGTATGTTCCTGTTTGTTTTGGGTGCCATAGAGGTTTCTGTTGTGGCAGAGGGGAAAGTCATTCCGAGATCCACACCTTGGGTTTTAACCTTGAGCTTTTCTTTGACTTCCACATCCGACCCTGTGAATTACATAGAGATAGATCTCGGAGACAGTGCCACTTTCTCATCTTATACTACTGATGGTGCCTTTAACTACGCCCTGGTATCGACCACATCCAATTCCATAAGTTTCTCATCCTTCAGTTTTCCCGCCGGCGGAAGCGCTCAGGTCTCGTTCAGGGATATCGTCTTCTCTTCATCAGAGGGTTTGAGAAATCTGAACTTAAGATTGGCCAATGGCACCGATACTTTAGATTTAAACGTTCCCGTGGTAGTGGTGAGGTCGGATACCACAGTACCTCTCAAATTTTTCCACAACATCCTAACTGAAAGACCGGTTTTGGTGGGTGAGAGGGTGAGAGTTAAGGGTTTGGTGAGTGCTGTTTTGGGAAACAAAACTTACATTCAAGACACCTTTAGGGATACAGTTGCGGGTTTGGTTCTGTACGGAGGTGTGGGAGCGTATCCTGGCGAACTTCTCATAGCCGAAGGTGAATTTGCACCTTACAGGGGTCTTGAAGAAATCTCCTACCCGAATATACTACATAGGGAGTTCGTAGGTGTACCCGATCCTACGATCGTGGATGGTTTAAACCGGGCCAGAGAAAGATACTCTGGTGTTCTGGTGCGTATAGATAGCGTACGGTTCGATACCAACTTACTTTATGTACCTGTGGGTCAAAACATCCCCATAGTTGATCGCTACGCAAACTCTGGTAATCTTTACATTGACAGGTACTCCGAAGTGGAATCCTTCCCACCTCCCGATACCATCTTCGACCTCGTTGGAGTGATAGATGAAGATAGCGGAAGCTCCGGCAACATCTATCGTATAGTTCCAAGGCGACCTTCGGATCTGATATTCTATAACTCCGTTATGGTAACTGGGGTACAGCCTTACTTCGCCGTTAGAGGTAAGGCTTCCAGCTGGAAGATAGCTCTCCGCTCCTTCAACCCCGTGGCCAAATTTAAAGCGTGTGCCTCCGGTATATCCACTGGCGAGCTGCTCGAAAGTCGCTTGGGTAGTCGTCCTCCTGACAGCCTCCTAACCCTGGCCGACACCTCCTGTGCCATCTTTTGGAATCCCTCTTTCACCGAAGATACCCTATTTTTGAATCTAGGTGCCAAGGATCTCGACTCTATAACCATTCTGCTTTACTCTTCGTTGGATACGCTCGGCGTTTTCAAGAGATCGGTTTTTTCCCCGCGTCTCTACTTCACGGTACCGATAGAGCGTATCCAAGCTTACGGTCCGGATAACACCTCTGAGATGGTAGGCCAAAGTGTTTTGGTGGGTGGTGTGATTCTGGCCGATGCATCATCTTTTAGCACCAGTAATACTTCTACCTACATATATGATGGTACAGGTGGGGTGAATCTGTTCTCTTCCAATTTTTTGGGACTGAAAGAGGGAATGATAGTAGTTGCACTTGGAACGGTGGCCGAGTATAACGGTCTTACAGAGGTAGTGTTTTCGTCGGTTAAGGTGTTGGGTCAAGGCCACGTACCGGCACCATTTAAACTTGAGAGGGGGATCTCGCTTTCGGAGGATTTAGAGGGATCCTTGGTCAAGTTAGATACGGTTATAGTCACGTCACTCCCATCCTATGCAGGTATAGGCAAATCTTTCACCGTGTATAACGGTACGGCTCCAGTAACGGTCTATGTATACCCCAACACGGGTATAAACTTGAACGAGATTGAACCGGGTACGTACGTGAGCGTTATAGGTGTGGTAGGTCAATATGACAACAGCCCTCCTTATACGTCTGGCTATCAGTTGTTACCCAGGAAAGCGGCCGATTTGATGGCGGTACCCGGAGATGTATATGAGTCCCCGGAGCTGGATGTCCAGATAAGTAAGAACGTTTTCATAGGAGGTAAGGAAACTGCCCGCATCGAGGTTTATGGGCCTGTGGGAAGCTATTCCGTGAGAATATACGACGGCATGGGGCGCCTAGTTAAGACCATAGTGGAAGGGGGAGGTGCTGGTATATACGAGTGGGATGGTACCAACGAAGCCGGTCGGCTCATGCCTCCGGGTATATACGCTTTGGTCGTCATCGTTCACACCAACGATGGTAGCATGAGAGTAGTAAAGCCGCTGATGGTGGTGGCCAAATAGAATCGTCTATAGAATGGAGGCATGAAAGTTTGCATCATAACGGGCGGAAGTAGAGGTATAGGTCTGGCTACCGCACGGGTTCTCAAGAGGGATGGGTGGGAACTGACTCTAGTCAGTCGCAAACCAGGAGAGGATCTAAAACGGGAGTTTCCCGATGATCTCATAGTAGCCGGGGATGTATCCTCACCAGAGGTAGCCACACGGGTAGTGAAAGAGACTTACGATAGATTTGGACGCCTCGACGCTCTGGTAAACAACGCCGGTATGACGTTAGATAAACCTCTATTACGTATCACCGAAGCCGACCTTGAGAGGATCTTCCGGGTAAATCTTTTTTCTGCCTTTCATTTTTCCCGCGCGGCCATGCGGTACATGAGAAGAGGAGGCGTTATAGTGAATGTATCCTCAGTCGTCGGCATAGTGGGTAACGCTTGGCAAACGGCTTACGCCTCGACCAAGGCCGCCCTACTGGCCTTTACCAAGTCTCTCGCCAAGGAGATGGGCAGCCGAAACCTTAGGGTGGTCGCTGTAGCTCCCGGCTTTATAGAGACCAGGATGACGGAGACTCTACCGGAGGAGATAAAGAAAAAGTACGTGGAAACCACAGCTTTAAAACGACCAGGTAGACCGGAGGAGGTAGCTGAGGTGATAGCCTTTTTGGTGTCAGATAGAGCCTCCTATATAACCGGCCAGGTTATAGTGGTGGATGGTGGAATGATCTAAATACCTGCAAGAGCATACATGAGTATGTTTATGCCCATTCTTATAGCCTTCTCCCTTATTTCAGGGGGATCGCCATAGCGGTCGGTCCAGCCATCCGAAACGTTGGAATTCCACGTGTAGAGTAACACGAGGCGTCCCCGAACGACTATACCATAGGCTTTTGGGGGACCTGGATAGTGTTCATGCACCTTGGGAAGCGGAATGTCGTAAAAGATGTGAAAGATAGGGTGGTCCGGAGGAAGTTCAACCAGTTCGTAATCTGGAAACACCTTCTTTATCTCTCGACGGAAGTGCTCATCAAGTCCGTAATCATCATCCACGTACAGAAAGCCTCCGTTTAGAAGGTATTGCCGTAGGTTCTTGGCGTCAGCTTCGCTAAATCTAACGTTACCGTGACCTGTCATGAAAAGCATAGGATGGTTGAAGATCTCAAAGGAAGAGGGTTTCACCACCGCCTGGACCGTATCAAAGGTGGGGCCGACCCGTCCGTTGAAGGCTTTGGTGATGTTGGGTATCAACTCCGGATCGTTGTACCAATCTCCACCACCATCATACTGGAGACGTGCTATCTGGACCGAGGCCAGGAGGTATATCATTTCAGCTCTATGGTTATCCGAGTACCTTCTACCTTAGCTTTGGTTTTACGTTTGAGTATCTCACCTATGAAACCTTCGGCAGCACCTACCAACGGTTTTAGGGCTACCTCCGGTTTTTTATGAGCGCGTAGGAGGAAGCTATCCTCTACCTCAAGTACGAGTTTATCGTCGAAAACTTCGGCCTTTATGCTACCGAACCCAGCCCTTTTGAAAAATTCTTCTATAAGTTCCTTTAGATTTTTGGCAGCGTCGGAATGATTGATGTAGGGTGCCAAGGTTTTGGCGGCAGAAATACCAGCCTTTTTAGATCCTACCTGCAAAAGACCTGAAAGCCCACCGGCGAACCGTAATATCTGGGCATAGACCTCCACTACGAAGCCCTTGGGAAGGATAACACCTTCCTTCTGTAAATATTCGTCTAGGCTCTCCAACATCTTCACCTCCTATTCCTGAAAGAGCTTTTTTATCCGATCGCTTTGGCGGCGCATCTCCATGAAGAGAGGGCCTAACTTGGTATCGGCAGTAGCTAAAAAGGCGACAAAGACGTTGCCTGCGCGACCTACCATAATTGAGTACTCCTTACCTTGGCTGTAAAGTAGCTGTGCCTCACTGTCACCGAACTCTCTAAGTACATTCTCTATCATGGATGTAGCGGAGGAGAGTAGACCGCTTATTACTATCGGATCTTCAACGTTCCAAGCTCTGGAGAAATGATAACTCAACGGCAAACCGTCTTCACTTATCACCACTACCCCTAACAGGGTAGGAACGAATCTTCTCACTTCTTCAACGATGCCTTGCAGTTCTTCCACCATTAGACAACTATTATAAGGGGGCCATACAGAAATTTTCCGCGTTAGAATGCAAACTCCATGAAATATGATGTGATCGTTATAGGATCAGGACCAGGAGGTTATGTAGCTGCTATCAGGGCAGGCCAGTTGGGTTTAAAAACGGCTATAGTGGAACGCAACAGTATAGGGGGAGTTTGCCTAAACGTAGGTTGCATCCCTACCAAGGCTCTTCTACATGCTGCCTTCTTAGTGGGTGAGATGGAGAGGGCCAAAAGATTCGGTCTGTCGGCCGAGATCCGATTAGACCTGCGATCTTTAAATAGATGGAAGGAGAGGGTCGTTCTTAAGCTGGTCAAGGGGGTTGAGTTTCTGTTGCGCAGGAACGGGGTAGAGATAATTAGAGGCAAAGGTCACCTTCTAGAACCCGGAAGGGTGGAGGTTGAGACTACCGGAGAGACTCTATCTCTCGAGAGTCGTTACGTTATTTTGGCAACCGGCTCAAAACCCAAGTTTCTGCCCAACCTGAAAAGGGATGGCCAAAGAGTTTGGAGTAGCGATGACGCCATCGCTCTACGGGAGGTTCCTATGAGTCTCCTGGTGGTGGGAGCTGGAGCTGTGGGACTTGAATTTGCTCAAATATACCGTCGCTTGGGAACCGAGAGGGTGTTGGTAGTGGATATTATGGATCAGGTGCTTCCAGGAAGTGATTCAGAGTTGGCGGAGATGTACCTTAGGGTACTTAAACGGGAAGGCATTGATTTTTCCTTGAGCACCACAGTTACCGAACTTAGATCGGATGGCAAGGTACTCCTAAATACGCCCAAAGGAGAAGTGGAGGAGTTCTTCGATAAAGTGTTGGTAGCGATTGGACGTTCTCCCAACACCGAAGAGTTTGTAGAGGTGGGGGTGGAGTTGGACGAAAAGGGTTTCGTAAAAGTCAACGACCGGATGGAGACCAACTTGCCTGGTGTCCTGGCGGTGGGTGATATAACGGGTAATCCGATGCTCGCCCATAAGGCAGAGAAGGAAGGTATCCTGGCCGCAGAGGTCTCGGCTGGTCTGAATGTCAGGAAACCCTGGAAGTTTATTCCGGCCGTGGTCTATACCTACCCGGAGTTCGCTACCGTGGGCCTTACGGAGGATGCAGCTAGGGCCAGAGGGTACGATGTGGCTGTTGGGCGTTTTCCTTTAAGTGCCTCCGGCAGAGCGCAAACTTTGGGTGGTGTTGAGGGATTGATAAAGGTAGTGGCTGAAGAAAAAACCGGGAAACTGTTGGGGGTACATATGTTGGCACCCGAATCCTCCTCGTTGATAGGTGAAGCCGTCTTATCCCTTGAGAAGGGGCTCACGGTTGAAGACGTGGAGTGGGCGGTACATCCTCATCCCACCATATCCGAGAGTTTGATGGAAGCCGCCGCCAACGTTTTAGGTCGCGCTATCCACATATTGAATTGAATTTCAAACGCTTTTTTATCATATTTTTACCTATCGGTATTGGTCTGGTTCTGTTTTCTTTTGGTTCCGATAAAACCTCTCCGAAGGGTGCAGATGTGGTGGCACTTCAGTTCATGCTGTTGGTGTTGTTCGCCGTCTTAACGCTCAGTTGGATGGGGCGGTTGGTAAAACATCCCTTTCTGGTTTTGGCCCTGAAGGCAGTAGGTTTCGTGGGGATATTTTTGGGACTTTATACGTACTACAAGTTGGCGGATCCCCTTTTGGCTTTTCCGTTCTTCTTAATGTCTTCTTGGGCTTTCTATCGATCCTCCAAGCGGCTCTAAAATGATACGTGTTGCCGTTGGTAGTGCAGGTTTCGATAGAATACCACCGGGTTATACTCTTTGTAGGGAACTCCATCAGAGTGAGGGAGGACGTTAGTTTGCATGCCAAAAGACCCGTCTCCTTCGTGAGGAAAATGCCCGAAGCCTTCGGTAGGTGGCGCATGAATAAGGCCTACGATTTCGGTAGGGTTGTGAATTTTTCATTGAACCTAAGTGCGGATACTTCGGAGGTCGTTGTGGGCCCCTTGGCACCTGGCATCCATCGTGTAACCCTAATGTACGACTTCATGCCCCGTTGGAGGGGGGATACGTTTCTATTTCCCTTTAGATTAAAGGGGTTTCCACTTAATACTCTCTATGGCGAAATGGTTATAGTAGCGTTCAATTCCGATCTCTATAGAAGTCTTGAGATTATTCCATCAGGTAGGGGAAAGTTCGAACGTCTTGATGTAAAAGCTTTCAACACGGTAAGATTCTTTTCTACGTCGCCTCTCAGACAAGGTGATATAGCCGTATTTCGCTTGGTAATACCTGGCAGAGGTGTGAGGTATAGGTGGGAACTGTTGTTTTTTCTGCTTCTAGCTATTCTCGTAAGATTGTTCGGGCTCACCAAACTGACGAAATAATATTCCTTAAAGATTTCCTGAAATAAACGGTTGAAGGAGCGTTATTTTAAAGATAAGGCCAAAAGTATATCATCCTCTTGCTTCTTCGTTGGGTAGTACATGAAAGGTGGTATTTTTTCACATAGGAAAGAGCCCACTCTATTTTACCCCATTTCATTGGAGAAATGAAAAGATGGCCGTATATGAATTGGTATCACTGTGAGGCTAAATGGCCTCCAAGTGAAACCACCATTTACCACCATGCTCTTTGAAATTCGGATCGCTCGTGTGTGCTATTGGACGTAAGTTCTCTCACAAAAAATGGGGGGCCTTTGGCCCCCCATAACGTAGGCTTTTGAAGCCTACTTCTCTCCGATGACCTTTATAACGACACGACGGTTGAGCTGGTGTTCGGCTTCGGTCTTAGCGTTCTTTATAACGGGCATACTCTCACCGTAGCCCTTGGCTATCAGACGATCAGGTGTGGCACAACCGTTGTTTATGAGCCACTGACGTACAGCTTCCGCACGAGCCTGGGAGAGTCGCAGGTTGTAGGAAGCAGGACCGCGCTCATCCGTATGTCCCTGTATCTCTATAACCACAGTGGGGTTTTCCTTGAGGAACTGGCATATCTGCTTCAGTGCGGGTTCGGCATCGGGCCTCAAGGTGGCTTTGTTCAAATCAAAGTATATGTTACGGAACGTAATCTCGGTTCCCTTCTTGACCAGCTCAAAGACTACTTCCTTAACCTTACCCTTCTCAACCACTACTGTCTTCTGTTGAGGGGCATACTTGCCGTAGCTGACCTTTATGGTATAGGTACCTGCGGGAATATCTTTGATCATCACCGTTCCGTTGGCGTCGGTCTGATAAGGACCGAAGTTTCCATTTACGAAGGTTATGGTTGCTCCACTTATGGGTGTCTTTTTCTCCTTATCTATAACGGTTATGAGGATGCTTCCTTTAACGACCATAGGTTCTAAGGCGAAGTTACGCACGTTGTCACCCTTAGCTATCTTTATGATCTCTACCACCTCCTTATAACCTGGTGCGGCCACCTTTACAGTTCTGGCTCCTACTGGAATGTTCTCAAGACGATATAGACCGCTCTGATCGGTTTGAGTTGAACCCATATCGTCAACGGACACCACAGCTCCAGCGATGGGGTTTCCGCTCTCCTTATCTATGACCTTACCCAAAAGGGTTCCCACCTTCTTCTCCACGGGGGATAGGGAGATGTTAAGGTTGGTAGGGGATCCAGCTTTGACGGTAACTATCCTGGTACGCGCCACGTAACCGTCTTTAGAGAAGGACAGGGTATAGCTACCCTCTGGGAGGCTGTCGAACCTGAAGGCACCGGTCTGATCGGTGGTGTAGGTGATACCCTTTTCCTTAACGATTATCTGGACGTCGGATAGGGGCATGTTGGTCTTTGCATCTTGTACTACACCTATTATGGAACCTACTTTGGGCTTTTCGACCTTCTGGACCTTTTGGGCCTGTTCAGCTTTGGAAAGGTATGCATTCTTGACGGTGGAACCACTTTCAACGCTCACCGCGATGGAGATAGCCTCATAACCGGGAGCCGTGAAGATCAAGGTGTAGGTGCCTGGAGGAACGTTCGAGAAACGGTAGGCTCCATCGTCCTGAGTTATGGTGGAATCACCCGTCTCCTTTATACGCACCTTGGCACCACCTATGGGAGCGTTGGTGGCTTTATCGTATACCACACCTATGATGGCATAAGCCTTGGCTGGTACAAGCTCAAAGTTCTTTATAACCGGCTGACCTGCTTTCAAATCTATTACCTGACTCTGGGAAGTGTAGCCCGGAGCCTCGACCCTGATAGTATAAGAGCCAGGCTCAAGGTTCTCGAACTTGTAGGCCCCATCGTCGCCTGTTACTACCGATATGTCCTTCTCCTTGAGGGTTACCTTGGCTCCGCCTATCATCTTTTGGGTTTGGGCATCCATAACGACACCCGCTATGTAGGTAGGTTTAACCTTGGGTTTTTCCTTCTCCGGTTTCTTCTCGTAGGGAGGTACAAAGGTGTAGCTCAAAGCGAGCCATACTCCTACCTGTGGGTTCCACGTTATGAACCACCAGTTGGGTTTGGTCAGGATGTTGGTACTGTGTTCCGCCGGCGCATCGGGATCGACCTTTACATACTCTGGAAGGTCAGGAGCCCCTTCCCGCTGGGATCGGATGGTGGAGCCGTCGTACCACAGCAGTTTCTCAATTCCGAAGGACCACATCACTCCCCTGCCAGTCTCTATGTTAAAACCACCGGTCAGGTAGAGAGGAGAATCCCCGTACTTGTCCCTTCCTTTACTCCAGTCCTCAAGCATTACCTCAAAGAAGGGATGGAAGGAGTTCAGATGGAAGAGCAGCGAGGATCCCAGCAGTGTAACGTCATCGTCCTGATCGTCGGGGTTACGAGGGGAGTAACCAACGTTTACGTTAAGCTCTATGTACTTGTTGTTGGGTAGGAACGTAAAGAGAAACCTAGCGTCCCAAGAAGGGCCACCGTAGGTGAAGGTACGAAATACTCCACCTTTCTGATACCAACCACGTGAATCGGATACGTAGTTGTCTTTGGTCACATCTCGCTCATGGGCTATCTGGATATCGAAGACACGTGGGAAGGTGTATATGAAGGATCCTCCTAAGCTTACGGACATCTTCTCACCGTGGAAGGGGAGCATTATCTTACCGGCCACGTAGGCATCACCGGGACCATGGGAGTGAACGTTGTCGGTGTACTGGCGACCCGCATATGCCACTTTGTCCCAAGCTTCAAAGAAGTAGGAGCCACCTATGGCCATCTCAAGGTACTTGAAGCCTATGCCCAAACCGAAGTGATCTACGAAGGAGAAGTAACCGTCCTGGTATTGCTGGTTGCCTGCGGAGACATCTTCGTACGTGATGTTGGTGTTGATAAAGCCGTTTATGCTGAAGAAGTTGATTATGAAACCGAAATCTCCCTGGTATGCGCCGTTGTAGTAGTTGGGCCCCAAGGCATTTATGGTGCGCCTTGCCCCTTGCAGGGTGTAGTGCGAGGGCCCATATCCAATTAACAAAGTTGCTAAGCCTAACATGACGAAGATATTATACGGGGGTAACACATATTTGTAAAGCTACGAAAGTTGGAAATTTTTAGCTTGATGTTTGGCTCCTTTACAAAATCCCATCTCTGATTTATAATACCAGTCCGTACGGTCGCCTGTCTCTTCCTCGTGTGAGTTGCCGGTTAAAAGTGTAAATACTGCATGTAAAGAATACTCCATCACGACCTAACGGAGGACGATGGAGAAGTACGGGGAGGGATCGTAACGTTATCATGTGAAAGTATCAAACGATGCTTCGTCTTTAGAATTCCCTATGCGGCTTCTCTATGAAGGTAAATCCAAAAAGATATACGATGTTGGCGGGGATAAAGTTTTTGTTGAGTTTAAAGATGATATAACAGCATTTAACGGGGAAAAGAAAGCCTCGCCTCCAAACAAAGGTAAGATAACAGCAAAAATCTCGTCTATTCTCTTTGAATACCTACAAACGAACGGTATACCTACCCATTATCTACACCGAGGTGAGAGGGGGTTCTATGCCAGGAAGGTGAAGATCCTACCTGTTGAACTGGTAGTACGGAACGTAGCCACGGGAAGCATCGTCAGTCGCCTCGGAATTGAGAAAGGATCACGATTTGAACCACCCTTGGTAGAATACTTCTATAAGAGCGACCTTCTTGGCGATCCCATGGTGTGTGAGAACCACATCATATACTTCGGTTGGGCTAACGAGGAGGAACTAAGTAGAATGAAGGATCTCGCTCTTAAGGCTACCCAGCTTTTAACCGATCTCTTGGCTCTAGCAGGCCTACGTTTGGTGGATATAAAGTACGAGTTCGGTTACGACGAATCCGGGCAGCTCCTTTTAGCTGACGAGATAAGTCCGGATACCTTCCGCCTTTGGGATGAAGAGGGAAGACCTTACGATAAAGACGTCTTCCGTAAAGACCTCGGAGACGTGGTTGAAACTTACAAGGAGGTCTTGAGGAGGTTAGAGGAGGCCCTTAAAAGGCTTTCCACCAGTTGAGGATACTCAAACGCATCTCCTCCTTGAGGGTCTTTATCTCGCGGACGTTTAAAAATACCCACAGAATAAGCGTTATTCCCGACAGGGCGAAAAACCAACGGCTGAAGAACGAAAGTAGTAGAAACACGTAAGCGAGATGGTATAGCACATCATACTCCGAATTTCCTCTACCGAAGTTGAGCATGTACCAACGCTTCCCCATACCGAAGGCAAAACTCCCCATTCCCAGAAGCATGAGAGGAACATGGTGGGCGCGGTCGTATTGCCACGCGAACCAAAGGGCGATCAGAAAGATGATGATGCCTCCAGGGATAGGGTAGTTGAAAAAGAACCTCCACATCTGCAGAGTGAAGATGAGGAGAGAGGACGTAAGAAGGATAGCTGCCCACCTGAGAAGCCACCAATCGTGGTAGAAACCCAATATATTTAAAAGGACGGCTCCACCGTGAAGAAGAATTACCAAAAGGCCAACGCTTAAGGAAATATCTCTTTTTACTTTGCGGGAAAACCTTGGGAGCATGAAGTACATGCACCCCAAAAATATGGCCAATTGGAACCCCAAGAAAGTAGAGTGGAGAAAAGGTCTATAGGAAAGTGGGAGCAGGGAGACTATTCCCCAAACGAAAGCCGACGTAAAAAAGAGGACGGAGACGGTATCGTAGTTACGCTTACGTGTAAGTAGCCGGTAGCGAATTAGAGGAAGAAATTGGAGGGTCAAAAAGAGAAAGAAGGCGAAACGATACAGGGTCACGGTTACAACGTTCCAGTTCGATATAAGAAAAAGAAGCAAGAACGCAAAAAACGAGAACCAAGATACGTCGGCTGCCAACTTGTAGATGCCACCCCGATTCCGTGGAAAGGTAATGCTACCGTGCTGAACCGAAAGGATGTAGGGCATTACAAATCCCAGCAGAAACAGCACGTATCTCTTCTCCAAACTCTCCCCCAAAGAGACTAGCGGCAAAAACGTTAGCGAGAGAATTGCAAAGAGCCGTGCCCACCACATCGTCATGAAGTAAGGGAGTTTGAAACTTCCCTTCAAGAGCCGATTCTAAACCAGTTCTACGAAACCTAACTCCACAGCCTCGCGCAGAACCCTCTCCCAACCCAACCTCTCCAATACGGTGTAACGATGGGGTCGGGTTAAAGAAGCGGAGCGAAACACTTCTACGGCTTTCTCCTCTTTTAAGCGCACCGATGGAGGAAGACCTATCCCTATCAAATACTCCCTGACCTTGTGCCAGTTGGGATAACCGTTGAGTTTCAAAAAGAGAGGGGTGAATATACCCACCTGAATCCCATGTTTTTGACCGTAACCTATGCGGTCCAGGGCGTGACTTATCTTGTGTTCTGGCCCACTGGCCGGACGGGACGAGCCGGCTAGGTTCATAGCTACACCGCTCAATATCAGACCCCAGGTGAGGGGAGCGGGGTTGTGGAGGGGATCGACGCCTACAACCGACATCGCCGAAACCTTGGCCAACATGGAAGCCTCGGCGACGTACGGTTCCTTGGAGAAGCTACGGAATCTATCCCAATCGTAAGAGGCGGAAAGGTTGGAAACCAAGTCGCCCACACCCGCCAAAAAACTCCAGCGAGGAGCCAGAGCTATAATCTCCAGTTCAACTATTATACCAAACGGAAGTCTTAGAAATCTACTTTTACCGTCCAAGACCGCTACCGGCGAAGCTATCCCATCGCTGGAGATGAGAGTTGGGATCGAGATGAACGGTAGACTTCGTATGAAGGCCCACTCCTTGGCTCTATCTATAACACTACCTCCCCCCACACCCACTATGGCGTCGTAGGGTGTATCAGGCGGAAGAGAATCGCCGATAACCAGATCTCCATCTAAGACTTCTGCTACCTTTTCGCCATACCTCAAGGAACCTTCATCTCCCGTAAATACCAGGAATTTTCCCCCTAAAAACTCACTTTTGAGCTCTTTCAAAGCTTCCCCCAAGATACCACTACCCACCTTGAGGATCCTATAAAACTTCATACCCTTCCCACGAGCCTCCTGACCGCCAACCGCAAGACTAACCAGAAAGCCTCCCAAATTATACTCTTGCTCAACTTGGATTTGCCCGCACGGCGTTCCACGAAGATTATGGGAATCTCACACATCTTGAACCTTCTCATCCACAGGTAGAAGTTGACCTCTATCTGAAAGGCGTACCCGTCGGATTTTATCTCATCCAGGTTCAAGGATTCCAGTGCCTCCCTTCTAAAAGCTTTAAAGCCTCCTGTAAGATCGTTTATCTTGACACCTGTGAAAGCGCGAGCATATCTGTTGGCCAGATAGGAAAGACACAGGCGACCTATAGGCCAGTTGACCACGCTTACACCGTTACTGTACCTGGATCCTATGGCGACGTCACAATCTTTAAGGGCATCTATGAGTTTTTGAACGTCTTCAGGATTGTGAGAGAAATCCGCATCCATCTGTACCACAACATCGTATCCTTCCTTTAAGGCCCATTTGAAACCTTCCACATAGGCTGACCCCAACCCCATCTTCTGGGGACGTCTTAAAAGATGCACGTGGGGATCCTTTTTGGAGATGTCTCCAACGATGCGCCAGGTCCCATCTGGAGAGTTGTCATCCACAACCAGAACATCCGGCGAAACCTTGAGTGATCTCAACCTTTCTATGAGATCCGAGATGTTCTCAGCCTCATTGTAGGTGGGAACTACGACTATTGCCCTCAAGACGGTGATTATAAAGAAGACCTACGCTTGCGAATTTGAACCGGTGACCACTTCCAGTGCGACCTTAGAATATAAAACGGATGGCCGGATACATATACATGCACCGCAAAGAGAAGGGTGAAGAGGTTAGCGGTTACGTTCCTTGGGACGATGCCAAGATACACGTTCTTTCGCACGTGATACACTACAGTAGCGGCGTGTTTGAGGGTATAAGGGGGTACTTGACGAGGGGTGGGGTTGCCATATTCCGGGGTAGGGATCACTACCGCCGTCTGGTGCGTTCTGCCAAGATTTACCGTATGTTTCCCGAACATTACGCTCCCAGGGAGCTAAGGGAGAGGGGCAAGGTTTCACAGAAGGATTTGGTCTCCCACTTTATGAAGCTGACCAAAGAGCTTATCCGCAAGAACGACCTCTGTAGAAAAGCCAAGGAGGTGAAGGACGAGGGCAAAATGAACAACCCGTTCGTGTACATCCGCCCCGTTATATACAGAGGGTACGACGTTAAGGACGATCCCATCCTTAAGCCACCCTTGGGCGTCAACCCCTTGGGCAACCCAGTTGAGTGGTTCATAGCTACCTTCCTATGGGATGATTATCTGGGCAAAGAGGCCATAGAGAACGGGGCAAACGTTATAACCTCCGCATGGGCCAAGAACTCCCCAAGCACCACCCCCTTCATGGCCAAGGGGGCTTCCAACTACGCTACCGGCCAGCTGGCCAAGATGGAGAGTGTTCTTTCAGCCTTCTTTAAGGATTATGACGTGCTTGAACGTGTAAAGAAGGGTCAGCCTATAACCAAAGAGGATCTGTTCTTGGCCATAGAAAGCGTACAACTAACCACATCCGGGTACGTTGCCGAGGGCACCGGTGAAAATATCTTCGTGGTTATGTATGAGAATGGAGATCCCGGTGATCCAGAGGACCCCAAAAAGGTCAAAATTTACACACCGCCCATATCCGCTTCCATACTACCTGGAATAACACGCGATTCCATAATCCGTCTAGCTAAGGACGAGGGGTACGAGGTGATAGAAACCATGATCCCCAGAGAGCTTCTTTACATAGCCGATGAGGTGTTCTTTACCGGGACAGCCGCCGAAGTCACCCCTATAAGTACAGTCGATGGAATACCCGTTGGCAAGGGTAAACCCGGACGAGTCACGTTGCACCTTCGTAGGCTTTACACCGAGATAGCGAGAGGTGAAAGACCTGACAAATACGGTTGGGTGGATTTCGTGGAGTGTTGAAATGAAGACCTACACCAAATATCTCTGGTTTAACACGCCTACTCGGAGGGCTATTGTACATATAACCGAACAGGTCAGGGAGGCTGTGAGGGAGTCAGGGGTAAAGGAGGGTTTATGCCTGGTCTCGGCCATGCACCTCACAGCCTCCGTCCTCATTCAAGATAACGAGGCGGGCCTTCATGAGGATATGTGGGCCTGGTTGGAAAGGTTGGCTCCCTATCGTCCCGACTACAAACACCATAGAACGGGGGAGGACAACGCCGATGCTCATCTAAAGAACCTTCTAACCCACTTACAGGTCGTTCTCCCCATAACCAGCGGGGATCTGGATTTGGGTCCCTGGCAGGAGATCTTCTACTTTGAGTATGACGGCCAACGGCCCAAACGTGTCGTGATTAAAATCATAGGTGAATGAAAAAATCGGGAAGTTTCGAGTCACTTTTAAACGCAATAAAGGCCAGCGCTAACATCGGGGGTGATTTCATGTGGGAGTTTAGAGTAAGCGCGGGTACCGACACGGGACGTTTGATCACTCAAGGGGATACTATACTATTTGTGGAGTTCGGAGATCTACACGGTCTGGATGCTCTGCAAGAGCTTATGAAGTACGATATTATAACTTACGAGGTGAAAATATACGAAGGAGAGGTTCCGTCCTCACGACGAATCCCGGTATCCAGTTTGGAGAGCATAAACGTCAAGGTCGTTTGTGGGGATCTCAAATCGCAAGTGATATTCGATAACTTCTACGATTTCCTACTTAAGATGGAAAGAGAAGGTCGGACTCTTCTAAGCGTCTTCGCTTCCAGAGAGGGAGAGATAGTATTGGCAGGACTGGTCGATGGACACCTTATAGGGTTGAGGACCCTACGGGAGAATTTCTCTATAACAGATCTTCTGGATGATCTTAGAACCCACAGAGCCCATTTTCACCTCCTGGAAGGTGAGTTCGTACCCTATATGGGTGGGTATTTCGTCCTCTCCAAGGTGGCCATAGATACACCTGCGGGAGCATGGAACTTGGAAAGAATAACGCAGCATGAGGGAGTTTTGGAATCCCATGGGATTGGAGGTAGGATACTCACGGTGTCCGATGGAAAAGAGCTACTCTTGGTTTTAAAACCAGCAATTCCTCCCATACTTTCTCCTAAACTTCTCAAGGACTTCCAGAAGAGAAGTAGGTTGGTGGATGCCTATCCTGTTATAGATCTCGAACCCGTATTCAAGTACAAGTTTGAGGATATATCTATCATCCGTAAAGTCTTCAACGAACTTATAGGTGAGTCCCGTAAGTTGGTCGGTGAGATGATCTTTAAAATGGCAAGTGATAGAGTACTCAACTTCGCCCATCCCACCAACCCTTATCCGGACGAGTATGCCGAATTCACCAAAAACGTTTACAAGCAGTATGAGGATGAAATAGCTTCCTTCACCGGTAGGAGGTGGGATGAGATCAAACGTAAGGTTCTTGAGGGAGTACCGGAACATATAGCGGTTCTATTTGGACGTTAGTGTGGGGAAGATCCTCTTTAGCTTATATGACACCCTTTGCCTCTCCCTACGGGTGAAGGTAATAGGTGAAGTTTTCGTGGTTGGAAGGCCCACACTTTTCTTTTTCTGGCACCGCAATCTTATTCCTCTTCCCCATATCTTTCGCAACTCACCTATAAAAGTAATGGTGTCACCCAGTGGAGACGGCCAGCTCATAGGAGAAGTCGTACGTCGCAAGGGGTTAGAGGTTATATGGTCTTCACAGTATAAGTCACCCCTTAGAGGAGTAGTGGAGGCTATGCGTGCTTTGCGCGGAGGATGGAATGTGGCCATAACACCCGACGGTCCAAGGGGGCCGAAACTCCATTTTAAAAGAGGAACCTTTGAACTCATGAGAAGGGCCAACGTACGTACGGTCTTCGTAGGTGTGGCCTTTTCTTCATCCTACCATTTGCCTTCGTGGGATGAGATGCGGGTTCCCATGCCCTTTTCAGCAATCGCAGTTTTGGTTGAAGAGGCCTATCCCTCGTCACCGGAGGAGGCCTCCGAGATTTTGAAGGATCTGGATGATAGAGCCTTTCACTATCTGGACGTTTGAGATCCACCGTAAAATCACTCCCGTGTCTTCCGTACTTAGGACGGACAAGCTGGTAAAGATCTACCGCAAGCGCAGAGTGGTGAATGAAGTCAGTTTGGAGGTTAGACAGGGTGAGATAGTAGGACTTTTAGGCCCTAACGGTGCTGGCAAGACCACTACCTTTTACATGATCGTGGGCGCCATACGTCCCAACTCCGGTAAGGTGTTCCTCGACGATAAGGAGATAACTAAGCTTCCGATGTTTAAGAGAGCCAGGATGGGTATAGGCTATCTACCCCAAGAACCTTCTGTTTTTAGGTATCTTTCGGTTTGGGACAACATATACGGTGTTTTGGAAATGAGAGGATATCCACGCAAGGAGGCGCGAAGGAGAACCGAAGAGGTGGTAGATATGTTGAACCTGAAAAAGGTGGTTAAGAGTTTGGGTATACAGCTTTCGGGAGGTGAAAGGAGGAGGGTGGAAGTGGCCAGGGCGATAGTGTTAGAACCGAAGTTTCTACTCTTAGATGAACCCTTCGCTGCCGTTGATCCCAAAACCCGCGAGGAGATTCAAGAGATGGTTCTAAGACTCAAGGATATGAACATCGGTGTGATAATAACCGACCACAACGTCCGTGAAACGCTGGAGATCACCGACAGGGCCTATATCATTTACGAGGGTCGCATACTCCTTGAAGGTACCACCGAATTCCTCATAAACAACCCGGAGGCTCGCAAACTCTATTTGGGTGAGAAGTTTAGGATGTGAAACTCCTTCATGTGGTAAAGCGAAGGGCAGGGGGTATAGGTCGCTACTTGGATCTACTTGAGTCGGTGGGTGAAAAAGTGTGGGAAGTTGAGAGAGATGGCCTTCCCCCAAAAGGGTGGAGTTTGCTCTTACACGCTGTTGTACCGGAGGTCGTGAAGCTTCCCAACCGAAAGTTTTTCTTCATGCACGGTCTTAGATCTGTCAGCAGAAGGATGCTTGAGGGTAAAATTGAATTTAATCCAAAATATTTAGTAAAATTTATCCAATTTGGAAGATATTTACAAAATTTTGAAAAAATACTGTTTCCAAGTTTTTCAATGGCTGAAACTGCCCGTAGGCTCTACGGTGTGAAGGGAAAGGTCATCTACCTTCCTTTTGAAGAGGGGTTTCCTCAAAAAGTGCGAGTTGAAGGCAGGACTTTACTGTGGGTTGGAAGAGAAGCATGGATAAAAGGCTTGGATACGTTTGAGGGGTTGGCGGAGGAGTTATCAGGGTGGAGGTTCGTGGTTGTAGGGGTGACTTCCGGAAAATCCCGGAGGGTGGAGTATTTAGGGCGGTTGAGCTGGGTTGCTCTAAAACGTCTCTATCGTGACAGTACTTTCCTTCTCGTAACTTCCCGCTATGAATCATTCTCCTATGTTACCCTGGAGGCCATGTCCTCCGGAACACCGGTTCTGGTTCTTAAGAGGGCAGGGGGAGCAGCGGAGTTAGTGGAGAAGGTAGGGTTGGGAAGGGTCTTCAACACAAGAGAGGATTTAAAAAAATACCTTATGCAACTTCCCCAACGGAACTTCATCCTCAAGATCCCTCACCCGTCCTTTCTGTTACAGGAGCACCTCAAACGTCTTTACGCTTATCTATTCCCGTAGGGCCATCTCCTGAAGGACTTGGCGTACCTCTTCGCGTGCCTTTTGAGCATCTTTTAAGAACTTTTCAATCAGGTTCATCGGGCAGAAAGGCCCACACATGGAACATGCTTCGGTTTTAGAAGACCTTTGCTCGAATATCTCTCTGGCTCTAACCGGATCTAAAGCCAAACGTAGCTGGGCTTCCCAGTCTAAAGCATAGCGCGCTCGCGACATGGCCAGATCCCATTCCTTGGCTCCTTTCACACCTTTAACTATGTCACCGATGTGAGCCGCTATGCGGAAGGCTATCACGCCAGTGCGTACGTGTTCAGGTGTAGGCAGGCCTAAGTGTTCGGCTGGTGTAACGTAGCACAGAAAATCTACTCCGGAAGCCGCCGCCAAGGCTCCACCGATGGCTCCGGTTATGTGATCCCATCCGGCGCCCACATCGGTGGGGAGAGGTCCCAGGACGTAGAAGGGCGCTCCTTTGCATATCTTCTTCTCGGCCAGAACCTGAGCCTCTATCTCATCGAGGGGTACATGGCCCGGACCTTCAACCATAACCTGGACGCCAGCCTTACGTGCTCGGTCTACCAACTCCCCCAGAACCAAAAGCTCATGTATCTGGGGTCTGTCGAAACTGTCGGCTATGCTTCCAGGTCGAAGGGAGTCGCCTAAGCTGACTGTAACATCGTAGGTTTTCATTATGTCTAAAACATCGTCAAAGTGTTCATAGAGGGGATTTTCCCGGTTGTGATACATCATCCAGGCGGCTAAAAGACCTCCACCACGAGAGACGATCCACGTGGTGCGGCCTTGCTCTTTCATGAAACGTAGGCCCTCAAGAGTTATACCGGCGTGTATGGTCATAAAGTCAACACCATCCTTGGCATGGGTTTCTATAGCCTGTAAAAAGTCATCCACGTCCAGGTGAAAGACCGAACCTTTCTTGCGTGCGGCTTCAAACTCGGCCTCGTAAACCGGCACGCTGCCTAAGGGTACTTCGGCCAAGGCCATGAGGGTTTGACGTATGGCGCGCAGATTCCCACCGGTGGATAGATCCATAACGGTATCAGCACCGACTTCCATGGCTACCTTCAGTTTTTGAACCTCTTCGGCCACGTTGACGTAGTCGTAGGACGTACCTAAGTTGGCGTTTACTTTGGTGCGAAGCCCTTCGCCTATCCCAACTATCCTTTTGAGATTCTTTGAAAGATGCACCCTGTTGGCTGGTATTACAACGGTACCTTCGGCAACCTTTTGGCGGAGGATCTCCGGATGGAGACCCTCTTCCTTTGCAACCTTCTCTATTTCAGGGGTTATTTTCCCCTTTCTTGCGGCTTCAAGCTGTGTCATGGCGATGTTAATTCTAAGGAGGTTCAGACGCTCCCTTGGGGAAATACCACTTCAAACACGTACCCCCACGCTTCGTCCAAAATTTTCTCTTTGGATTGGGTTCCGTCTAATACCTTTATACGTCTTTTGGCCCTCTTAGCCAAAGCGAGATAGCCGTACCTCACCCTCTCAAAAAAATGGACATCTAAACTCTCGTAGTGATCCAGCTTACCTTTCTCGGCCAGCCGATCGAGGGCGATCTCCACGGGAATATCTATAAGGAGCGTGAGCTTGGGTTTGATACCCAAAGTGGCTATCTTGTTTAAACGCGCTACGGTGTGATACTCAAGACCCTTACCAAAAACCTGATAAGCGAAGGTGGAATCGCTGTATCTGTCACACAGAACTACCTTTCCATTCTGCAAGGCGGGGATTATGAGCCGTTTCGTGTGATCGTACCGGGAGGCCAGGAGAGTAAAGAGCTCTGCCATGGGTTCCCTATCCACGTTTTTGGATAGGGTTTCCCTCAAGCTGTTGGCAAAGGGCGTTCCTCCTGGTTCGTGCGTTAGGATGATTCTCTCTTTCGGTAAGGACTCCAATAGACGTCTATATATCCCACCTGCAAGGGTACTTTTACCGCTTCCATCTATCCCTTCAAAGGTTATGAACTTTCCCCAACGTGCCACTTAAAGGGCCAAAACTCCCACCAGTATTAGAAGGCCAAGGACCATCCAGAGGGCGTAGGTGCGTACGTTACCGGTTTGCAATTTACGGAAGAAGGTTCCAAAACCGTAGGAGATCCAAGCCAAGGCGTTGACGCTTCCATCTATCAGAACCCTATCTACCCCCACGAAGAGGATCCAGCGGGATATGATCCAGAGAGGTTTGACTATGAGGGCCTCGTATATCTCATCAACCCAATAGCGGTTGTATAGGACCACATATATGGGCCTGAAGACGCGGGCCATGATGAAGGGTAGGGAGGGCCAAAGGGTGACGTACATTACGTAGGCCAAGCCTATACCTAAGACACCAGCCACTATGCCCAATATCATGGGTAAAGAGGAGTGGACAGCATGATGGCCGTGCTCCGGTAGGACGAAGACTCCATGGAGCATTTTGGCCCAGAGGCTATGCTCACCACCCAATCCCACTAAACCTACTACCACCGAACCTATGGCCAAAATTCCCATGGGTATGAGCATTATCGGAGGACTCTCATGGGCATGTTCGTAGAGATGTTCGTCACGGGGGTTGCCCAAAAAGACCATAAAGAACATACGGAACATGTAGAAGGCGGTCATAAAAGCGGTTATAACCAACAACCAGAAGATGAACTGATTCTTCATCACAGCTATGAGGATCTCATCCTTGGAGAAAAAGCCGGAGAACGGAGGGATGGCAGCCAAGGCTAAACCACCTATAAGCATAAAAAGACCCGTCCAGGGGAGTTTCTTCCACAGCCCTCCCATCCTCTGGATATCTAGAACGTCATGCATAGCGTGCATCACGGAGCCAGCCGTCAGGAACAGGAGAGCTTTGAAGAAGGCGTGTGTGTAAAGGTGGAAAACGGCGGCGGCGTACCCTAGCATGCCAGCTGCCGCGAACATGTACCCTAGCTGAGAGATGGTGGAGAAAGCCAGTATGCGTTTCAGGTCGTTATTGACCAGGGCCATTGTTGCAGCGAAGAAGGCTGTTAAGGCTCCTATGAGAGCAACCAGCATGGGAGCAGAGAGGCCAAAGATGATGGGGACGTCTACGACGGAGGAATAAATGGCCGAGGCGCGGGCGACGAGATAGACACCGGCGGTCACCATCGTGGCGGCGTGTATTAGGGCGGATACTGGGGTGGGACCCTCCATGGCGTCGGGCAACCACACGTAGAGCGGTATCTGGGCCGATTTACCGGTGGCAGCGATGAAAAACAACACACCGGCTAAAGCTATAAAGAAGGCCATCACTTCCTTATTTTGAAGGACAGCCGCAAAAACTTCCTCGTACTTGAGAGAGCCAAAGAGGGTGAAAATGAGAAACATGCCCAATAGGAAACCGGCGTCTCCTATACGGTTGACTACAAAAGCCTTCATACCCGCCTGACGGGGGGCATCGTTGAAGTACCAGAAACCTATGAGGAGGTAGGAGGCCAAACCTACACCCTCCCACCCCACGAAGGTCATGAGGAAGTTGTTTCCCAAAACCAGCAACAGCATGAAGAATACGAACATGTTGAGATAGGCGAAGTAACGCCAGTATCCCTTATCGTGGGCCATATAACCTATGGAATACAGATGTATCCAAAGGGAGACAAAAGTAACTACGAAAAGCATCACACCAGTTAGGGGATCTATCAGGTAGCCTACGGGAATGTGTAGGTCACCCACGGCCACCCACGTGTATATATCTCTGCTGATGTGTAGATGCTCAAACAGAGCTTTGTAGGCTAAATAACCTCCGGATGTGGCAGAGATGGCTAACATCAGCGTAGCTATCCAGCCGGGCAGCTTACCCAAATTTCTTCCAAACAGCCCATTGATAATAAAGCCCAGGAGTGGTGCTCCCACGGTTACGTAAACCAACAGGTCTATCGTGGTCATGGCCGATATTCTACAGGAGATGTGCTAGACAACTTAAGAAAGTGATGAAACACGCTCCCTTATGCAGCCTGTACCACCTTAAACTCCGCACCATGTCTATTTTGCGTCTTCTACGTCTCCATCAGTGGGTTAAGAACGTCCTCGTTTTTGTGCCTTTTCTTTTTGCAGCCCGTTCTACGGAATGGCTTTTGACCAATATATGGAACGCCCTTATAGCCTTTTTAGCCTTTTGCGTAGTATCCTCGGCCATATACATTTTCAACGATATAAGGGATCTTGAAAGAGACAAGGAACATCCCATAAAACGTTTCCGACCGCTCCCTTCAGGGAAGGTTGATATACGTTTTGCAATTTCCGTGGGTGTAACGCTGTTGCTTTTGGCTTTGGTTTTGAGTTGGCCTTTGGGATGGATGTTTGGAGGGGTTATTTTACTTTATGTTTTGAACAATATCGCCTATACTCTTTTCTTGAAGAGGTTACAGCTCTTTGATGTGTTCTCCATATCCATCGGTTTCGTGTTGAGGGTCGTAGCTGGGGCTGTAGCTGTGGGCGTTCCGGTCTCGATCTACCTTTTTCTCACCGTTTTTTTCCTAGCGCTTTTTCTGGCCATAGGCAAACGAAGATATGAGCTTCTTCTTTTGGGAAAGAAAGGGAGTGTTCACAGAGATTCTTTAAGATATTACAGCATCTACTATCTTGACCAGATAATGAATATTTCCGCTACGCTGACACTGGTTGTCTATACGCTCTACACGATAGAGAAAAGGGATATGGTTATGGTTTTAACGGTCCCTGTAGTGGTTTTTGGTATCTTTAGGTACTACCATATCACTCATAACTTGCGGAAGGGTGAGCCTTCGGATGATCTTTTAAGTGATCCGTATATCCTTTTGAGCGGATTAATCTACGTGTTGATAATTCTCTTAAGCTTCTTAAAATTGGATCTGTCCTTTTTTAGGTGGTGGTAAATCACAGTAGCTGCACGGAAGAGGCCAAGGGCAGTACCGCATTACCCCCGGAATAGTCTGGATAACATCTTTCTCACATTTTCCATTTCTGCCGTATAATTTTGCCTAATGCTATTCTGTTTTGTCCTTTCCAAACTTAATGAGAGCAGGATGGCTGACAGCATAGTCAAGTCTTGGGGTGTGGTGGAGTACAAATATGCGGGATGGGATGTAAAGAACTTTGACACCCTGCCCGTTAGCGATTCCATTCCCGTACCGATGGGAGAGTGGAAGGTTTTAAACGGTTATCAACCCATGCATGTTAAGGGAAAGTGGGAGTACTACAAAAGAGATTGGAAGACCTACGAGTTTAAACCGCTTTTGGGTAGCCATCTCTACGACTACCCCCCTGACCTGCTGGACTGGGGCAGGTACTTGGTGCTCTACGTTAGGGGAAAGGGAAGGTACTATATAGGGTCAAACCTGATTTACAAGGGTTGGTGTACCGGATGGTTCCTTAAGGTGGAGCTTGATAGCACTTGGAAAGAGATAAGGGTTCTCATGGACACCCTACCGATGGACACCTTGGAAGGTGTTTATAACATCCACAATCCCCCATCGTGGTTCTATGATAAATATCTAAACCCCAGTTCTCCCTGCACTTACCGTGGTAAGTTTTACCCGCTCTCTATGGGCATAACCCCCCTCGCCGACACCTTTGGGACCTACGAGTACGAGATAGAGTTGAGCCCTGTGTATCTGGTGAGGTAGGAGGTGCTCCATGGTAGTTCTGCTGCTTTCCTTTTTCGCCACGAGGATAAACAAATCATTTAAAGCACGCTGGCAAGGGGAGGGTGAGTCTGCCGGCGGGGGTGTATCTT
>JAADCS010000032.1 GCA_013154295.1 Thermotogae bacterium | reverse complement strand
GGGGATAGAGCGTGGAGGCGTTGTATCCGGAACACCAATCATCGGTGGCTCCCACCGCTATGCCGGTGGAGGTTATGTCTATGTAGTTGAAGGTGAGGCCGGTGTCTCCGTCCTGCGTTGAGAGGTATATGTAGCCGTAACCATCGGGGCCGCCAATTAGAAGTTCCACATCGGCAGCCCTCGGATCCTTCACATCAACGCCCTTCATGGGATCAAGGGCAGTTCCAACAAGCAAAAGGTTCAACATCATAACCCAGCATTATAAGGTCGTAATCTCTCTTATATGAGATCTTCGCCGCCATCCACCCTTATAACTGCACCGTTAATCCACCCGGCCTCGGGGCTTGAAAGTAAGGCTATAACGTTGGCTACATCTTCGGGAGTTGTAAGACGACCGGAAGGGTTTATATTTCGTGCCCATTCCAGCATCCTCTCGTGACCTGGTATCTTACGTAGAGCCGGTGTATCCGTTACTCCAGCCTGTATGGCGTTTACTCGTATTCCCCTTTTAGCCAGTTCGAAGGCCAGCTGTCGCACATGCGCTTCCAAAACGGCCTTGGCTGCCGACACCGGTCCATACGACGGATAAACACGGTGAGATCCAGCGCTAGTCATAGCGAAAACCCGTGCGTCCTCGCAGAAAAGCCCGGCACGAAACACATCCCTTACCCAATAGACCAGGGAGTTACCCATTATATCAAGCGTCATCTCTATGTTTTGTCGCGTTACATCCTCCTCCGGCCTTTCACCTATGTAGGGTTTGAGAGTTCCGAACGCCAGAGAGTGCATGAGCACTTTTATCTTGCCCCCTTCTCTTTCGGTTATACTCTTGATCTCTTCTATAACTTTGCGGCGCTTGTTGTCATCAGCGGCGTTGGTGTTGAAAAATTCAACCTTAACACCTTTGGAACGTAGATCCTCAATGAGTTTTTGAACACGCGGCATGGCCGCCCTCCTATCCAGATGTACTCCAAAGATGTTCAAACCCGCCTCGGCCAGCTTCAGAGAGGTGGCCGCGCCAAATCCCGACGAGGACCCTAAGATCAGTGCCCAGTTGGTGCCATTATCAAGCTTTAGCATACCGGTTATTATAAGCCCTGAAGTACCACTAAAATCTCGCTATCACCCTTATAATATCCGCCTTCGGCCCCATCGTCTAAGGGCTAGGACGCCACTCTTTCAAGGTGGTAGTGCGGGTTCGAGTCCCGCTGGGGCCATTTTTATGCCTCTACGCCGATATTCCCATCCTAAGATGTGGAAACTCTGGTCGGAGGAGGAGAAGTTCCGAACTTGGACGAAGGTGGAGTGGGCGGTGGCTAAGGCGCAGGAGGATCTGGATATAATCCCAAAGGTGGGTCTTTCTCTCTCCCTGAAGAGACTCTTGGAGGATGAAGAATTTTGGAAGGACTTTCCGAAGAAGGTGGAGGAAAGGGAGAAAATATACGATCACGATGTTTTGGCATTCCTCTCTATCCTGGAAGAGAGTGTAGAGAATGGGGGTAACTATCTACATTTTGGCATAACCTCTTCCGATGTGGTAGATACTGCCAACGCTCTACGCTTAAGGAAAGCTCTCCTCTTGATAAAGGAAGAACTCGTTGGACTGGCAAAGACTCTTTACAGAAAGGCCCAAAGATACAAATACACTCCCGTTATGGGGCGGACCCACGGTGTCTTCGCTCAACCCACCACTTTCGGTTTGAAGTTTTTGACCTTCTACTCGGAGGCTTTACGAAATTTGGAACGTTTAGACCGAGTGATAGAGGAGATTTCCTACGGTAAAGTTTCCGGCGCGGTGGGAAACTATGCCCTAAATCCACCGGAGGTTGAGGACAGGGCACTCGGTATGTTAGGTTTGAAAGCCGAACCGGTTTCAACACAGATTATTCCAAGAGATAGATTTGCGGCTGCCCTCAACGTTCTAACGTTGATTGGTGAGATGTTGGAGAGATTGGCGATTGAAATAAGGCTCTCTTCTAGAACGGAAACGGGAGAACTTCAAGAACCTTTCCGAAAGGGCCAAAGAGGATCCTCGGCTATGCCCCACAAACGCAACCCTATAAAGAGCGAGAGGCTAACGGGTATAGCTCGACTGCTAAGGGGGTGGGCTCTGGCCCAGAACAAGAGCGTAGCTCTATGGCACGAACGTGATATAAGCCACTCATCGGTTGAGCGTTTTACTCTACCCGATTCTACTACTACCTTGCATTACGCCCTCAGGTTAGCAACGGGGGTAGTTGAAAATTTGGTTGTCAACGAGAGAAGAGCTCTGGAGAATTTGCAGCGCTTCGGTGATTTCTATCTCTCATCTGTTCTTCTTAAGACTTTGACCGAGAGGGGGGTAAGCCGTGACATCGCCTACAATTGGACCAAAGAGGTATCCCAGAAAGCTCACGATAGCGGTACGAGTATCTACGAGGAGGCCCTGAAACACGAGCGGATAACTGAAACTATCCCGGCCGAAGAACTGTCCAAGATACTGAAGGTGGATTTTAATCGCTACATAGACACGATATTCGCCCGGTTCAAACCTATCCCTTAATCGCTCATTTTCCTATACGACCACCACTCCGAACTCTTTACTTACATTCCACCTCCACGGTTAGCGGATATAGGGTTAGACATCCTGTGCACGTACCTATGATAGCATCATCCACGCCTATATAACGCCGGATTCTGGCCTTCTCCTGACAGCTTCCGAGGAGATCCCGCGTGGAGTTGTCGGTTAGAGGCAACAACCCCCAAAGGGCATACCAAACCTTCTTCTTGTATATCCTGCCGTTTAGCACCTCTCCCTCTTGAGCCAGTTGGACCTTTTTGGGTGATTCAACCACTACCGTGGCACATCCATCAAATAGAGCGACGGCGCCGATTATCAAAATTGCACCTATCCTTCTCATGCCCTACCTCCTATTTGCAGTATACTGTGGTGGTCATAAGATGGGGTGAGAGCCAGCTAAGCGCACCGAAAGTGAAGGAGCCTATAACGGCTCTTACTCCGAGTGATATGAATATATCAACTATGTTGGACTCGGTTTTGAAGGCCACCTCCGAGCCGTTAGGGCATCGGTTGAGAATGGCGTTTCTGGGATTCTTATCCGTTGAGAAGATACCCTCCGGCAGGGTCGAAGTACGGTTAGACGTTATCGGTATGAGACCACTTACAAGATACCAGTGTGTACCTTCACCAATCACCTTCTTGTCATGGTACGAGCCGGATATATACACTTCCTTGCCCGGTGGGGCTTCATATACCACCGTTGCACATCCATAGATAAGAAAAATCGTGAAAATCAAAGAAATCCTTTTCATGAGCGCGTATTTTAAAAACGAGCGTAAAAACCCCAGAAGGTGTTTGCAAGGATCTCTGCAAAAGTTCTATCGCATCAGTTCTATGTAACTTTCCGGCACGAGTCTGTAGTCCCCAGAACCATCCAGATCCATGAAGATGAACTTCTTACCTAAACGATGGTAGTACCAAATTTCGTACGGCTTACCCTCCATCCTGTAGGGGTAGGATTCTACCTCGTCGGGAGGACCAAATTTGGTATATATCAAAGCCCTGTCCGACACCTTAGCCCGAAAACTGCTGGGGTAGAGTCGCATGGCGGTGTAGAGTCTTCGCATAAACTCCTCCGCCGCCTTATCTCCCCCTCTGGTTTCCCAAAACTTCTTCCACGCTTCCCTCCTTTTTTGGGGTGGAGTTTTTGCAAGTTCTTGGGTAGCCTGGGGCCCAAAGACGAAGTTTAAAACCGAGAGAAGAACCTTGAAGTCCCTGTCGTTTTCAATATTGAATTGGTTAAATAGAACCTCTGTCTCTCTTTTGAGGGAACCCACCTTCGCCACGAAACGCACCTTACCGTAAGAGAGTTCCTCCTTAGGAATGAGAAAGCTTAAGATGGTATCCCGCCCGATTTTGATTTCTCCCAGGTCGTACATCTTGGTGGTGGCCCACTGTCGGCTATATCCAAACTCCACCTTCAGGTTGAGGGGTTTTCGCTTTGGAGCGACCAAAACCCACAGTACAACACCACTGTCCGAATATTCGTAGTTCAAACTGGAGAGCAAAAAATCTTTGGCCTGTTTTAAACTCTTACCTTTGAGCCGCTTCAAAAGTTGGCCGGCGTTTTCGTCTGATAGCTCCGCCATGAAGGAAAATTTTTCTCCCTTGAAGGCGCAACGCAAACTGTCCTTTAGGGTAGCAAACTGGCTAAGGTTACCTACGAATATGCGCCTGTATTCAACGCGGGAACACCTGTTGGGAACACTCAAAGAAATTCTCCAACGTACGGTGTCCCTTTTAATGACAAAGTGGTGGGCAGGGGCCACCATGCGGGCGATGACGACGGTACTGTCCAGGTAAAACAGCTGCTGCACGGTAAAGATAAGCCCCTGCCCCAAAAACACCTTATTCCTCCTTCATCTTCTTCAGCTTTTCCATCTCGCTGCGTAGTATATCTCCCAAGCTCAAGGCTACCTTTTCCTTCCTCATCTTGCGGGCCACCTGCTCTATCTCACGTTTCTCTTGGGCTTTCTCCTGCTCACGCAGCATACGGGCGTACATCTTTTCGGAGAAGAGGATGCGTTTGCGTTTGGGTTCAACCGAAAGGACGGCTACGTTTAGATCCGTACCTCTCTCATACTCCATGGGCCTCCTGCGCGTGGCCAGCTGAGAGCGAGGTATGAAGCCCTCTATTTCGTAGCCGTCACCCTTAAGAAGGACTATAAGCCCACTTTCAGAGGCACCTATGACCTTCACGGTCACCACGGTACCTTCGGCCAGCTGTTCCTGAATCTTGGGCCAAGGATCCTCGGTCATGTGTTTCAGGGAGAGTTCCACGAATCTCTGTTTCTCATCTATGTTCAAAACCTTGAAGGTGGCCATTTTACCTTTCTTAAGGGCTTCAGATGGGTGTTTGAACTTCTTGGTCCAGGAGATGTTGGAGACGTGGAGATAACCTACCAGACCGTCCGGAAGCTCTACAAAAGCCCCGTACTGATCAAAGTCGTATATACGACCCTCCACGACCGTTCCAGGCTTGTATCTCTCGTGAACCGTGGTCCAGGGGTCGGGTTGCGTTTGCTTTATACCAAGGGAGATCCGTTGGCGCTCCACATCCACATTCAAAACTATGGCTTCTATCTCCTGGCCCTCTTTGAGGATCTCCGACGGATGAGACGGAGGCCTGCCCCATTTCATCTCACTTATATGAACCAACCCCTCAACACCTGGCTCCAACTCTACGAAGGCTCCGTATTCCACTATGCGTTTCACCGTACCTTTCACCTTGGAGCCGATAGGATACTTTTCGGCCACACTCTCCCAAGGGTGTGGTAGGAGTTGTTTGACCGAGAGGGAGATGCGTTTCTTCTCCGGATCCACGTCCAAAACTTTGGCGGTTATCTCCTGGCCTAATTTGACCAGGTCCTCTATCTTCTTAGGCCTATGCCACGCTAACTCGCTTATGTGTACGAATCCTTCAACTCCTCCTATATCCACGAAAACACCGTGTTCTATTATACCGCTAACGTATCCCTTCACCACCATACCAGGTTTAAGCTCGGAGAGCCTCTTCTTGATGGCGATCTCCTCTTCTTCCAAAGCGTCCTTGCGGGAGACTATTATGGTTTTCCTCTGGCGATCGGCCTTTATGATCTTCACCCTCACGGTTTTGCCTACGGAGAGGGTGCGGGTACGTCCCACATCTCCGGAAAGGGAACGGGGCATAAAAGCCTCAACGCCGAAAATGTTGACCATGAACCCCCCTTTCACCCGTTTGGTTATACGACCTTCCACTAACTCTCCTGACTGGAAGGCCTCCCATATACGATCCCACGCCTGTTCGAAGTCGGCTTTGTATTTGGAGAGCTTTACGCCCTTCGTACCTTCGGCCCTCTCCACGTAGACCAGAACTTTCTCACCGATCTTGGGAATGCGGTCGCCGAACTCGGAGAGTGGCACCACACCCTCCGACTTGCCCCCTATGTCTATGAAGACCAGATCACCCTCCACCTTGACGACCGTACCTTCCACCAGTTCTCCCTCTTTGGGGAGTTGCATACTCTCAACGCCTTCCTTTAGCAGATCCTCCGGAAGTTCTTCTATCTCCTTTAGAAGTTCAAGCTCCATATTCCTTACCTCCTTTTTTGCCTTTTTGATTTAAAACTTTACTCCTTAACGTTAGCATCTCATCCCTCAACCTTTCAAGGAACTCCTTGCGGGGTATATTCACGGGAGCGAGTGGAGATCCAAAGGCCACGATGAAGTTGCCGGGTTTTCCCTCTATCCATGTGGGCAATACCTTCACTTCATCACGTACCCTTTCGTTATAGGCGATCCACTCTATACCTCTCCTTAGGGGAAGCAGAGGTTTTTTGCTGCGGTTCCTCGTGCCTTCAGGGAATATCAGTATGGCCAACCCTCTCTCAAGGAGATCTAAAGCCAAAAGTAAGGATCCTCTGGCACCGGCCGATCTTCTTATTGGATGAGCGTTGTAGAGCCTTATTATGGGACCCAAAAGGGGGTTGAAGAGTTCCTCTTTGGCCATAAAATGTAGCTCCCTAGGATAGAGGGCAAAACCTAAAACAGGTGGATCCCAAGCGCTACGGTGGTTGGACGCAACTATAAGCGGACCAGCATAGGGAACGTTCTTCTTACCTATCTCCTTCACACCCAAAAATCCCCTAAAGAATGGGTAGGTCAGAATATAAGAAACTTTCCACTTAAAACTAACTCCTTTCAAGCAACAACCTCTCCACTCCCCTTTCGGGGCCTCCGCACAGGCGGAGTTGGGTGACTATTATAGGGCTGCACGACGTTTCACGATCGCCCTTAAAATAAAAACGTGAAGGCACTGATTCTAAGCGGTGGTTCAACGCGGGGAAGTATGCAGGTTGGGGCTTTAAAGGCTCTTTTGGAAGAGGGGTTTTCGTTCGATATGGTCGTGGGGGTTTCTATAGGATCAATAAACGGAATATATTTCGCCTACAAGCCCACGCTTGAGGGGGTGAAGGAGCTTGAGCGTATTTGGCTTAAAATGCGCAAAGAGGATGTAGTTCCCGAAGGAAGGTTCAAGGCCTTTTTCCGCCTCATCGGAAATCGGACGAGTCTGTTTTCAAATCGTGCCTTGTATAGGTTCGTGGTTGAATCGGTTCCGGTTAAAAAGTTCGGAGAACTCAAACTGCCGGCTTACATACCAGCATTGGATATAAAAAGCGGGGAGGTCTACGTCTTTGGAGATGATCCCTTAGATCCGGTGGTAGATGCCATAATGGCCTCAACAGCTCTTCCACCTTACTTTCCTCCTTGGAAGTACAAGGGTATGGTGTTGGTAGATGGAGGGTTCTACAGTAACATTCCCTACCGTATAGCAGCAGAGAGGGGGGCTAAAGAGGTGGTGGCTCTCCACATAAGAGGAGGGAGATCCTTTGACGATGAGGTCTACAGCATGTACGGAGTTCTCTCCAAAACCATAGGACTTCTACTTGACGCTAAGGTAAAGGAGCAAGAGAAGTTCGCCGAAGAACGTCACCTTAAAGTGTTTTACATACCTTTGGATCCACCCTTTAACATTTCCATGTTCGACTTCAGCCACACGGAGGAACTCATAAGGGCCGGCTACGAACAAACCAAGAAAGCTCTCTTGCGTTATCATAAGGAGAGGGAAAAGGGGGAGGGTCTCTTCTCCAAATTTAAGAGTTGGATAGGTTCCCTCTTTCGCTAACGGTAGTTCCCCTTTAGAATATACCCTCGCCGGGGTGGCGGAATGGTAGACGCGGCGGATTCAAAATCCGCTGGGCTTCGGCCCGTGCGGGTTCAAGTCCCGCCCCCGGCACTTTTTAATGTCTAAAGAGCCTTTTGCCCGTAAAGATCAGCTTTATACCTAACTCTTTAGCTTTCTCTATGACTTCCGGATCCCGTACGGATCCTCCCGGTTCAACTACCACCCCTATACCGTAACGGTACGCCCATTCTATGGAATCCGGGAAGGGAAAGAAAGCATCGGAGACCAAAATCGCCCCCATGGCGTTCTCCTGGGCCTTTTCCAGAGCCACCTTTACAGCACTTACCCTGTCTACCAATCCGCTTCCCGTACCGAATAGCGTTCGGTCTCTAACGACGACAGCGGCGTTGGATTTGGCCCACTTTACCAGCTTTAGACCGAAGATCACATCTTCAATTTCATCCTTATCAAGAGGAAAGGTTTTGCTTTCCAGATGGTTGTACGGAGGATCATAATCTATGGTTTGGACTAGAACGTCCCCCCCTTCCATCCGCATCTGTAGATGAGGTAACTTATACTTAAAGATGTCAATCTTCAGGATCTTGAGTCGCTTTTTTTGGGTGAGTATCTCCAACGCTTTCTCGGAGTAGTCGGTCGCTACGATGATCTCATAAAAATGCTCCTTGAGTTTTCGGGCCAGATCCTCTTCAACGGCGAAGTTGATGGCGACTATACCTCCAAAGGCCGCTTGCATATCACCCAAAACGAGTTTCTGATAAGCCTGAAGGGGATTCTCACCCTCAGAGGCGGCAGCCGGACTTCCATGTTTGACTACTACCATCGCATGGTCCGAAAATTCCTGAACCGCACCCCAGGCTGAGTAGGTATCCAGTACATTGTTGTAGGAGAGTTCGGGACCGTGGAGCTGCGCCATAGAGTTCATGAAGGAGCCCACGTTGGTGTAGAGCCAGGCTTTTTGATGTGGGTTTTCACCGTAACGTAGCTCTATCGGATCCTTCAGATGGATGAAGATGCTTTTATGCATGTAGGTCGGTGTTAGAATGGATCCTAAGCCTTCGTAGATTTGGACGTCGTATTCGGCGGTCTTTGAAAAGGCTTTCACTGCGAGTTTCTGGCGGGTCTCTTTGCTTATACGTCCTTCGTTGTCCTCCATCTCCAACATAAGAGGAACCAGATCCTCTGGATCTACAAGAATGGTAGTAAATTTATGATTCTTGGCGGCTGCCCTTATCAGAGAAACGCCACCTATGTCTATCATTTCAACCAAAGTATCCACATCCTTGGTCCTATCCAATGTCTCCCTAAAAGGATAGAGCTGTACGAAAACCAGATCTATGGGAGGTACGTTCAGTTCATCCGCTATAGTCGCATCCTCTTCTCTATGGAACAGTATCCCACCCATTATGTAGGGGTTTAAAGTTTTAACACGTCCTCCGAAGACCTCTGGAAATCCCGTTAGAGATGAAACTTCTATGGTGTATACTCCGTTCTCCGAAAGGTATTTGGCGGTGCCGGATGTGGCAGCCACGGAATAGCCATACCCTTGTAGGAAGTGAGCAAATTTAACCAATTTTGGACTTTTCTCGTAAGCTGAAAGAAGTGCATATTTGGGGCTTTTCCCAAAAAGGAACTTGATGAGAGTATCAAAGTAGAGGGCATGTTCAACGGCGTGTATTCTTTTCTCCAAGCTTTCAAGCGATTCCTCCCTAAAGAGGGGTAGTACCCTTTGGGCAAGTATGGGCCCTTCGTCTACCTTTTCGGTGACTATATGTACTGTCACACCGGTAAATTTCACACTGGATGCCCAAGCCCGTTTTATGGCATCCTTTCCTTTAAAAGCAGGTAGAAGCGATGGGTGGATGTTCAGTATACGGCCACGGAAGGTGTTTACGGTGATGGGGGGAAGTATCCGCATGTATCCAGCCAAGACCACCGCATCCACTTTACCTTGGGATTTTATAGCCTTTACGGTGGGTTCTCCCGGATCTTCCACTACCTGATAAGGTATTCCCAAGCTTTTAGCTCTATCTACAACTTTAGCGTTAGGGTTATCAGTTATCAGAAGAGGAAACCTTATCGGGTAACCCGTGGCACGGGCTCTTCTGACCAGAGCCTCAAAGTTACTCCCATTTCCAGAGGCAAGGATGACGACCTTCTTCTCTCTCATGCCGCTATTTTACCCCCGCTATCGGCTGGCTCTCCAGCGATACAGAAGTAGAACGAATCCGACCAAGGCTAATCCCAGGGCTATCCACTGGTTGAACGTAAGCCCCAGAATGTAGGCGTTAGGTTCGTACGCTCGCGTGAAATCTACAAAGAACCTAACGGCAGGAGTCAATATTAGGGCCAAGGCCCCCACCACACCGGGTTTTCTAACACCTACCTTTTTCAAGAGCCATATGTAGAGCAGGAACAGTAGGGCATCACCCAAGGACTCATAGATCTGGGAGGGATGAAGGGGGAGGTCGCCAAAAACGGTGTGGGGGTCGGAGTGGGGGGGATAGACCACCCCCCAAGGTAGATCTGTAGGTTTCCCGTAACAGCAGCCATTAAAGAAGCAACCCCATCTCCCTATGGCTATGCCCAACGTAACCCCAGGAATGGTAGCGTCTAGAACGGCCCAGAAGTTCCATTTATAACGCTTTATGGCCCATAGAATAGGTACAACTCCCAAAAGTATACCGTAGAAAGTAAGTCCCCCTTCCCATACCTTAAGGATGTCCATTGGGTTTAAACGATAGTAGGACCAGTGTTGTATAACAAAAGCTATGCGCGCTCCCACTACGCCGAAGATGGCAGACCATACCGCTACATCCCAAACCTTATCCGAGGGTATGCCGAAGCGTTTTAGGTGACGGGCCGCGAACCATACTCCAAGTAAAACACCCAACGTTACCAAAACACCGTAGGTGCGTACCTGATAAAATCCAAGGTCGAGCAGAACCGGATGCACCCTCTATTCTACGGCTGTGCGTTTGTCCCCCGATCGTATGAAAGAGGTGATGACTTTTCATTACAGGAGTGATGTTTCTTTGTAATACTGCACCCATTTTTGGAGAGCTTGAAAAGAAATGGGGCCGGAGGGACTCGAACCCCCAACCCACGGATTATGAGTCCGCTGCTCTGCCTATTGAGCTACGGCCCCGAAGGCGATATTATACGACCGAAAGGAGATAGTAAGGAGTAAAAGCACGATGCGCTTTCATCTTGCGAAAATGGGAAATCGTTCGCCAACTGGAGGTCAAAGGGGGAGATTCGGAAGTGTCAAAGGCCATCTCCCTCATCAAGTCTAACTTCGTCTTCCCATCCTCCTTCCTCTTGTATATCCTCATCCCCAACGGTATCCTGTACTTCCCAACTATCGCCACCAACAGCACCACTATCCCTATCCCCTCTATTACCCTCTTGTGCTTGCTGCTGTAGAGCTTATACACCCACTCCGTCGCTTTCCCCCACAACTTGTCTAACACCGTGTCGTCTATCACCAAGA
>JAADCS010000019.1 GCA_013154295.1 Thermotogae bacterium | reverse complement strand
GCGGAGGATGGGATAATCTATTCCGGCGGAGGGAACGGATGGTTTTTGAGGGGGCTGTTGAGTGAGATAACTGGTGTATCGGAGAGGGAGAAGCTCATCGCCTCTGAACTTTACGAAGTTTTTGGCAGTGTGGTAGAGTTGAAGGTTGATGGAGAGATCTACGACCCCTCTGGCCGTCTAAGGTACACTGGCAAGGGGAGGGTGAGCCTGCCGGCTGGTGTGTATTTTGTGAGGGCGAGGAGGGAGGCTTTCAAGGTGATAGTCAGGTAGTTTCTCCCTTAAAATACCGCCGGAGGAAAATATGAAGGAAGCGGTACTTGAGAGGCCTAAGGGGAAGGTTTGGACCTATGAGGATTATCTAAGTGGCAGGATACCGCGGGAAGTCTCGGAAGTCATAGACGGCAAGGAGGTTAGAAAAATGCCTGCGGGTGCCTTTCATGGATGGCTGGAAGGGATAATTTTCGCACGCCTTTTTGAGAAACTTCAAAGGCAATATTTGGTCTTAGTTGGTGAAGTGGCCCTTCTGCTCTCCCGCACTCCTCTGCACCTTAGAGGAGCCGACATAGTGGTAGTGTCTAAGGAGCGTTTGAAGAGCCCCCCCGAAGGTGCCATCGGCATTCCTCCCGACCTGGTGGTGGAGATAGCCTCACCCGACGACACCCTCCCCTACATCCTAAGGAAGATGAACGATTACAAGGCATGGGGAGTAAAGAGACAGGTTTGGATACTCCCCAAGGATAGGGAGGTGGTGGTGATAACGCCTGAAGGTTTGAAGACCTACTCTGGAGACGAGGAGGTTGAGCTTTTGGGAGGAGTCAAGTTCAAGTTGAACGCACTGCTAAAGAAGGTGGAATGAAAGTCGTATGAAGATATACCGTTTCCCGGATTCACCCTTTGTTCTCCATGCTCCTTTTGAACCAGCTGGAGATCAACCTAAAGCCATTGAGGAGTTGGTTAATCGTATAGAAAGGGGTGAAAAATACACCGTCCTCTTAGGGGCGACAGGTACTGGCAAAACCTACACTCTTTCCCACGTTATAGCCCGTGTTGGCAAGCCCACACTCGTACTTTCCCACAACAAAACCCTCGCCGCCCAGCTTTATGGGGAGTTCAAGGGCTTCTTCCCTGAAAACGCTGTTGAATATTTTATAAGCTACTACGATTATTACCAGCCGGAAGCTTACATACCCCAAACGGATACTTATATCCCCAAAGAGGCGACGATAAACGACGATATAGAGCGGTTGAGACTAAGGACAGTTGCATCTTTGCTAACCCGTAAAGACGTTATAGTGGTAGCGTCCGTCTCCGCCATATATCCTTTGGACGATCCCGAATATATCAAAGAAAACTTTCTCCACTTTCGGACCGGTAATAGATGGAACTTGAAGACCCTAACTTTGAGATTGGTGGAGCTGGGATATGAACGCAACGATATTGACCTACAGCGCGGAAGATTTCGTCTGCGCGGAGATGTTTTGGACGTAATACCTGCCTACGAAGAGTTTATCGTTAGGGTTGAGTTTTGGGGAGATGAGATAGATAGCATAAAGATTCTTGAAAGTGTATCTTTAAGGAAGATAGCCGATATTAGCGAATTCGTGCTTTATCCTGCCACCCATTTCTTAGGAGGACAAGAACGATTGGAAGAAGCTATAAAGAGCATAGAGAAAGAGCTGCAAGAAAGATTAAGAGAATTGCGTGCTCAAGGTAAGTTCTTGGAGGCCCAACGTCTTGAACAACGTACGCGATATGATTTGGAGCTCTTACGCACCACTGGAACTTGCCCCGGAATAGAAAACTACTCACGACACATATCGGGTAGGGCTCCCGGTGAGAGACCATGGACGCTTTTGGATTACTTTCCAGAAGATTATCTTTTGGTTATAGATGAATCCCACGTAACCATTCCCCAATTGCGGGCCATGTATGAGGGAGATAGAAGCAGGAAACTTACTCTCATAGAGCATGGCTTTCGTCTCCCCTCCGCCTTAGATAACAGACCTCTGAAGTTCGAGGAGCTGGAAAGTTTATGGCCACAGGTGGTGTTCATGTCGGCGACGCCCGGCCCCTACGAACTTAAAAAAACCAAGGGAAAAGTAGTAGAACAGATAGTAAGACCCACGGGAATACCTGATCCGATAATCGAAGTGCGACCCCTAAAAGGCATGATGGATGATCTCCTGGAAAAGATAAGACATACCGTAGAGAGGGATGAGAGGGTTCTGATAACCACCTTGACCAAAAGGTCGGCCGAGGAGGTTTCCGATTACCTACTTGAAATGGGCATAAGGGCTGCCTATCTACATTCGGAACTGGATGCCATAGAGAGAGTAAAGATCCTTCGGGACCTTCGCCTTGGTGAAATAGACGTTCTCGTGGGTGTAAATCTCTTGAGGGAAGGCCTGGATCTACCAGAGGTCTCCTTGGTGGCCATAATAGACGCCGATAAATCGGGTTTTTTACGCTCCTATACCGCCTTGATCCAAACTATAGGTAGAGCGGCCCGAAATGCCGCGGGTTGCGTCATCCTCTATGCGGGCACTATAACCGAAGCCATGGAAAAAGCCATATCCGAGACCGAAAGACGCCGGCACATACAGCTCGAGTACAATCAGCGTTACGGTATAGTACCCAAAACGGTCGAAAAGAGCCGGGAAGATATACTTAGAACAACTGGCGTGGCGGATGAACGTCTTCTTACGGCCGAAAATAAGAATAAGGATGAAGATGTTCTGGACGAGATTGAGGAGATCTTGGGAAAATTTAAAGGTAAAAGAGCGATCAAAAAGCTCAAAGCTCTGATGCTTCGTTACGCTGAAAATCTTGAGTACGAAAAGGCGGCTGTAGTGCGCGATAAGTTGAGACAGATGGGGGAGATAGTTTAGACGGAGTATCGTACGCACGGGTATAATAACCTTCTACGTAGATGCGCAGGTTGATCCTGATATTTTCGTTGATGTTCTCTTGCTCCCGTGGTGATACATCCTACCAAATTTGGCACGCCATGGGAGGACCCTTAGGGGACGCTTTTAGCTACGTTATTTCGGGGACCAAGTTGAAGGAGGTTAGTTTTGGAAGTTATAACACTCTGGCCCAGAGATTAGTATCCGCAGCCATGTCTCGAAAATTACCACTTATAGCCCAGACCTTCCCCTCATGGTCACTGGAATTTTACGACAAGGGATTAATCCTGAACGTTAAAGAGATCGTCCCAGAAAGCTTGTTGAAAAAGATCCATCCTAAACTTTTGGCAGAAGTTGAAACTTCGGATGTTCTTTTAGCCATACCCTTCAATAAGAGCGTCCCGGTTCTGTTCTATAACGCTGACCTCATGGACTCCCTTGGCCTAAATCCACCCCGCACTTGGGAAGATCTTAAGGACGTGTGCGTAGAAGCTAAAAGGAGAGGTGTCTGGGGATTCGCCTTTAGTATAGATCCATGGATATTCTACACAATATTCCGCCAAAAAGGTGGCACGGGGTTGAACTTCAACTCCCCAGAGGGCATAGCTGCACTGGAATTTTTGAGGGATCTGGTTCTTAAAGACTCCTGCGCGTATTTAGGATCTGGATACAGCCATCAAGATGATTTTGCATCACGCCGGGTTTTGATGATATGGGCAACTTCGGTGTCTTACGTTTTCATGAAACCAAAGATAACTTTCCACATGAGAGCTGCCCCCATACCCACGGACCGTTACGATTCCGTAGTCATCTCCGGTACCAACTTGAGTGTATTCGTAGGTCACTCCCCACAGGAATATAAGGAAGTGATACGATTTTTGGAACGTTTTCTATCCGATAGTGTTCAAAGGTACTGGAGCGCACACACAGGTTATGCTCCTGTAACCCGCCTAGAGTTAGCTGACGAGGAGTTGAAAGAGGTGTTCGCTCAGATAGACAGAGCTACGTACGAGCCAAGATCATCCTTATGGATGCGTGCCCGTCGTTACTTTGCAACGGAGGTCATGGAACCTGTCCTGAAAGGGGTATTACCACCAAAGAAAGCTTTGAATCGCTATGAAATATTACTCAAAACGCTAAATTGGTAAAATAAAAACCAATTAGGTGTATTTTATCTATTTGTGGGCAATGTTCTAAGGTTTTTCATACTATTTAGTTGAAACGATGTCCCCAGGCGGGTGAAAAAAGAGCCTTGGGGTAGTACGGAGATTTGAGATTTCGCATAGGAGAAGTCTCCGACCACCCCAATCGTTTCTCCTTTGGTTTCACTGTGAGGCAAAACTACCCCATGATCTGCTGTTCCTAAAAATTCAGGCCGTTCATATACGTCTGCGACAAATTTTTCTAAGGCCGTTTACTTTGGCTGAACACTGAGAGGTAGAGGCCGCCTGCAATTATCCTTCTGTGACTTCCCCTAGCTAATCGCCCGACTACTGAAAGAATAAAACTTGGAAATCACTTGACCGTAAGAGGACATCTCTATTTTTAGGATACCTCTGAAAGACTTTCCTTGAGGTTTGAGATCCAAAAAGTCGGTTCTATCCCCATCTCTTCTACATCATGGAGAGTATGTACACCGGTTAATACCAGGAGAGTGTCCAAACCTGCAAAGTTCCCTCCAGCTATATCTGTGTTTAGGCGATCCCCTATGAAAAGCATTTTACCTTTTAGATCGTATGTGGCTTCTTTGAATATAATAGGATTAGGTTTGCCTACAACCACGTCCGGTTTCTTACCCGCCGCTACAGATATAGCCGCAACTATAGACCCGGCTCCCGGGAGCACCCCCCCTTCCACCGGTAGTGAGGCATCGGGATTAGTGGCTATAAATGGAGTTCCCTCGTATATGAGGGAGGAAGCCCGTTTGAGCTTTCGGTAGTTGAAGTTAGGATCCATTCCTACAACCACGACCTCTCCCTTTGGAGAAAACTGCACACTATGCCTTTTCAGGATAACACGTAAGGCGATGGTACCGACGATGTAAGCTTTTTTTATCCCTGCCTTTTGAAGATACAAGGCAGTGGCTTTACCACTGGTTATGATATCCGTTTCCTTAACCTCGAAACCGATAGTTCTCAACATCTCCGCATGATCTTCCGGGAGCCTAGAGGAGCTGTTGGTAATGAACCTTATAACTTTGCCTTCCCCCTGCAGATGCAACAGTACCTCGACGTTCTCCCAAATTACCCTTCTACCCCTACGTATTACACCGTCTATATCACATACCAAGGCATCGTATTTCAAAAGATCCCTGTAGGTCAACCGTCTCAAACGAGAGATTCTACAGAAGATGTTTGCGAAGGAGTTTCATCTTGGCGTTAAACTCCCTGGTCGTTTGGGGATCGTTTTGCAGTATAGCCTTGGCCCGCTTTATGTAGTTGTAGACGCTAGCGCGGGAACATCCCAAAGCGTCAGCTATCTCTGAAGCTCGCATCCCTATCAGTTTCATGGCATACGCCGCCAGATAAAGTTCCCTACTTCTTTTTTTAAGGGATTTAACACCAAAAAGATTTAAAAGATCCACTTCCTCTTCTACGAGATCAGCTATCAGGGAACGGAATGTGGAAAAATCTGGAACGGTGGAATATATGTCAAAGTGCGCTCTGACCCGGACGGCCACCCCTATGAGAGCGCGAGGATTGAAAACTCTATCCAAAACGTAGTCCATATAGTCAGATGGAAGAACTACACCCTGCATGTCCAGCCGTCTTTGCAATATGAGTTGGCGAACGTTCCGTGGATAGGGATGTATATGCAAAACTACATTGGACATGAGACGGCTACGGAAGGCGGAGGATCTTCTAAAAGCGGCCGGTTCCATTTCCGACGCCATAACTATCACCTTTCCCTTTTCAGAGGATCTATCTATCAATCGGCTTAGAAACTCAAGAGCGAATACTCGGTTCTTGAGAACGTGGATGTCATCTATAAGGATCACCGAAGCCTCTTTTAGGTTGGAGAAATCTGGTCTGTCGCCGTTCCTGTAGGAAGAAATAAGTTTTTCTACTATCCTACCGGCGGTAAGATAAACGGCCTTCCTACCTGCGAAGTTGGAGAGGTTTGCCGTGGCTTTGAGAAGGTGGGTTTTTCCCATCCCGGGGGACCCCACAAGGAGAACCGAAGAGAGCGTGCCATTGCCTAAAGCTATACTCCGAAGAGCCGCTATGGTAAATTCATTCTCTTTACCGTAGTAGAAGTTATCAAAACTCTCCTTAAACAGTTTGATCGCAGACCTGGGGTAGGAGAAGGATACCTTAAGGTTCAATTTACTTTCCACATCTTCTATCTCATCAGCGAATTTCTCCTGAAGCATCCGGGCCAAGATGTCATTCCTACAGTGAAGTACTATCTCTCCCTCCTTCTCCTCAATCCTATCAACGAAAGATAGCAAAGAACCCAACTTGTGCAATTTCAATAGACCAAGGAGAGTCCGATTCAAAGGATGGTATGTTAGACTCGACGATCGTTCGTGTAGAGTAACCGTTTCCCTTAGGAGATACGGGGGTGTGTAGGTGTCAAAGGTAAATTTTGACATTTAGCTTACCTTACGATCCCTAAACTTCAATCTTAAAGTTCAGAAGCTCCATTCTCAACGTTTGCCCATATCTTCGGGCCTATAATATCCACCTATGCGCAAGGGATTTTTACTTCTCTTGACCGGTACCCTGTTGATACAGGGGTGTAAAAAGCAAGAAACAGTTGAGGTGCAAAAAGGTAGAGTTGAAGAGATAACCATAAACGTTGATCCCACGTTGGCCATAGTTACGCCAAAAGCACTGGTATACCTTCCTCCAAATTACGACGAGAACAAGAGCTATCCGGTAATCTACATGCTTCACGGTTTTGGTGGAGATTATCGCACTTACGTGTATTTTAACGGGGTGCATGAGATTCTTGATTACTTGATAAGTACGGGTCAGATAGATCCCGCCATAGTCGTGATGCCCGACGGCCGCAACTTGGTCGGAGGCTCCTTTTACACCAACAGTTATCTGTACGATCCTTCCTCAAACTCCTACGGTGCCATAACCGTATTCGGTAAGTATGAGACTTATATAGTGGATAGTCTCATGGCCCAGGTGGAACGTACCTATCCGATAGATACCACCCACAGGGCCATAATGGGTCTCTCCATGGGATCCTACGGATCGTCAAAACTCTGGCTTAAATATCCCGGTAGGTTCAAGGCGGTAGCGCTGCACTCTGGGCCTCTCGCCTTTGACTCGCTGATAGATGTGGATATAATAGACAGTATGCTTTCCGATTTTGAAGACCGCAAACTACCTCTTTGGATAAAGGACTATCTCGGAAGGGAGAGGATTTGGGCAACACTTGGAAACGGCCTATCGGCTGCTTTTAGTCCTCGTATAGTGCTCTATCAGGATCCTTCCGACTGGAGGGTGATAGAAAACTGTTTCTATTCGCCCAACGGTTTGGACTCCATAAACGGCGAAGTTCTGCTTGATACCGTAAGTCTCGGATCATCCAAACTGTGCGTAGGTGTCAGGTTTCCTTTTACCTATGACACCGTCGGTAAGCCTCTGGCCTCGTGCATCGACCCAGCCCTTCCAGACAACTTCACAAAGAGGTCCCTCACCGAGACTTACTGCCTCTGGAAGGCCTATCATGATCCCCAAACCCTGATAGATACCGCCATAGCTCGTGACAACGCCGGCTTCTTAGATACCAAAGTCTATATTGACGTTGGAAAGAAGGACGAGTTGACTCTACTTTATCACAATCGAGGTTTCAAACAGGCCCTTATTGATAGGGGTTTCCCCGCCTCAAACCTGGTATATGTAGAGTTTGATGGAGCCATAGGTTATCCGGCCGAGTACTTCCCAGGTCTTCACAGCACTTGGCTCTACATCCGCCTCAAGAAGTCCTTCAAATTCATAGATCGCGTCTTTAAGGGGGAGGACATAAAGGCAGGTGAATACGATCAATCGGGGGGAAACGACTATGAGTAGAAACATCCTTCCAACGTTAAAGAGCCACTTCGGTGACAGGGTTGGGCCAGAGGTGGCCACGAAAGATTTTACAACCATATACGTGGCCAAAGAGGTGATAGGAGAAGTCCTCAAATTCGCAAGAGACGTTTTGGGATTTGATCTGTTCGTGTACATAACCGCTGTGGATTATCTCGGTTGGAAAGCAACGCCCTTACCCCATAGCAAACGCTTCGAGGTGGTCTATCATTTGTACTCATACCATCATCGCGACAGGGTACGCTTCAAGGTGGCCATAGACGATGGAGAATCCGTCCCATCGGTGGTGCATGTGTTCAAGGGAGCTAACTGGCATGAGCGCGAGGTGTTTGATATGTTCGGCATAAAGTTCGCGGGGCATCCCAACCTTGAACGCATACTCCTTTGGGAGGAGTTTGAAGGACATCCGCTTCGCAAGGATTACGAATTGCGTCGTTGGTCTGATCTACCGCCCAACGTATAACCTTTACGACGATATAATAGGCAACTTCCATGGTTATACTGAAGAGTGATGTAGATGTGGAAGGTGTCAGGGAGGCTGCTCGTATAGCCTCGCAGGCTTTACGGGTAGCAAAGGATCTGATAAGAGAGGGTGTATCCGCCAAAGACATAGATGACGCTGTGAGGGATTTTATAATCTCGCAGGGTGCGAGGCCTTCGTTCTTAGGTTACGAGGTAGAGGATAAGATCTACCGATACAGTACGTGCGTTTCCATAAACAACGAGATAGTCCACGGACTTCCCCTTCACAGTAAGGTACTGAAAGCTCCCATGTTGATCAAGGTGGATGTAGGTGTCTACAAAGACGGCTATCATGCAGATACTGCATGGACTTTCGCCTTGGGAAACGTACCTGAGAAGGCGCGAAAACTCATGATGGCCACCAAAGAGGCCCTTTACAGGGCCTTGGATGTGATACGCCCCGGTAGGAAAATATCCGATGTCACCTTCACCATAGATAGGGTGGCTCGGCGGTACGGTTTCTATCCGGCCGAAAACCTCACAGGACACGGTGTAGGTTTAGAACTGCATGAAGATCCGGTTATACCGAACAATCCTAAGGATTTGGATAAAGATGGACGCATACGTCGGGGTATGATCTTGGCCATAGAACCTATGATAAACGAGAGTACCGAAAGGATCGTAACCTTACACGACGGCTGGACGGTGGTGACAGCGGACGGTGGTTGGTCCGCTCATTACGAGCATACGATCTTCGTCAGCGCGGATGGGGTTGAAATACTAACGGAGGACGTAGATGGGTAAAAAAGGCACAATCAGGATGGAGGGAACCATAGTTGAGGTCCTTCCCAACACCATGTTTCGTGTCAAGTTGGACAACGGCATAGAGGTAAAGGCCCACCTAAGCGGCAAGATGAGGGTAAGATGGATAAGAATAGTGCCGGGAGACAGGGTGGTCGTAGAGCTAAGTCCCTACGATCTGACAAGGGGACGTATCGTGGCCCGCAGGTAGTTGAAACGTCTATAGTGGGGGGTGGATTCGAACACTTCATCCTGATCAATTCTTTGGTGTGTAAAGAGCGATGTTCTTACGTATTTTTACGTATAGAAGGGGATAGTTACAACCGTCTCGTTAAAATACTACGAATTAGGAATCCGCGCAAGGGAGAGAAACTTCGCAGAGCGCGTTTCGTACGTGAGGCCTCCGTTCGCGAGGTGCGCCAGATGATGGAGAACATGGTCAAAGGTTTTCTATGGGAAAGGAACTTCAACGTTAAAGTTAGCCGTAGTCAATTGGATGTGGAGAGGGGTATATTGACCGTTGAGTACGTGGCAGACAAGCCTATAAGCGATATAAGAGGTCTTGGGGCAAGTGTAGCCCAGTTCTTACACTTAAGGGTAGAGTTCGTTTTCATACCCCGGCAAAAATATGCCGCTAAGGTGGGATGGTTGGGAAGATGCGGTCTCGAGCTATGCTGTCACGTTTGGCTTAAAAACCCACCCTCTATCACCCAAGATATGGCCAGAAGGCAGTATCTGTTCGCTGCTCCTGACAAGCTAACCGGGGCCTGCGGGCGTCTTCTCTGCTGTTTGGCATACGAGATGCCTTTTTACGAGAGCATGGCCACCAAGGTGCCGAAGCTCAATTCTATAATAAACACCGACAGAGGAAAGGCGAAGGTGGTGGAGGTAAATGTGGTTGCAGGTTATTACGTTTTAAAGTACGAGGACGGCAAAAAGGAGAAGAGAACAATTGAGGGAACGCCTTGAAGCTATATGGAAAAATCATGAAACCTTCCTGGGGTTACTCGAGGAGAAGTTGGAAGAGATGGCCAGATGGTTGGGCATGCCCGTATACTTGATAAAGGGGAAACGCCTACGTGCCATAGCCTCCCATATAAGTTGCCAGATACATGACGTGGAGATGGAGGTAGCCGTACTCTCCGGTTACGCTCTTGAAATGATACATGCGGCCTCCTTGATTCACGACGACATAGTGGATGAGGCCAACACACGGCGTGGAGGACGCACCTTAAACGACATCTTCTCAATTCGAAGAGCCGTGTTGGTGGGGGATTTGGTCTTCACTAGAGCTCTTTCGGAGGTGGCTAAGCACGATCTCTCTCTCTACCTCTCTTCTATGGCCCAAACGGTCTATCTCATGTCGTATGGACAGTACGTTGAGGATATAACACCACCGGAAAGATTTGATGAACATCTTTATCTGGATGTTATATACAACAAAACCGCCTCCCTTTACGAGTTAGCCTTCGTTTCTGGTTCGCTCATATCGGGTAGAGACGATCCGCACCTACGGGCCGCTGGTAAAAGTTTCGGTATGGCCTTTCAGATACTGGACGATTATGATGACTACGAGGAGGATGAAGGTAAACCTACCCTGCCCCACATATACGCCCGTATGGGATATCCGGATCCCGCTGGTATGACTTTGAACCTGGCCAGATCCTACCTGAAACGTACCGAGTGGGAGCTGGAGAGAGGCGGCTTTTCTGACAGCTTTTCCGATCTCCTAAGCTACATGTGGAGCCGCTTACCGTAGTCTCCTTTCCATTGTATAATTGCAACTCGTGTTAGGTATAGTTGAGAAGTTTAGCAACTTCCTTACGGCAAGCAAGAACCAGAGAGAAATAAGAAAACGGTTAAAGATAGTAGAGAAAATAAACGAAATCTACTCCAAACTCAACCTTACACCGGAGGAAATTCTAAAGCGTAGTGAATACTTTGAGAAGGCTCTACGAGAGGGAGCCAAACCTATGGAGCTCCTTCCGGAAGCCTTCGCCGTGGCCAAGTACGCCACCAAGCTCCTGACGGAGAAGGGCTACGAGTACGAGGTGCGGGGCATAAAGACCCGGTGGGAGATGATATACTACGACGTCCAGCTCATCGGGGGTATAGTCC
>JAADCS010000013.1 GCA_013154295.1 Thermotogae bacterium | reverse complement strand
GTGCCCTACATATTGGTCGTGGGCAGGAGGGAGGCCGAGAGCGGAACCGTATCGGTGCGACGCCGCAAGGAGGGGGATTTGGGGAGCATGAAGGTGGAGGAACTTTTGGAACGTTTAAAGGAAAAGTTGGGAGAAGACGCTTAGAGCCTTACGGGCAAGCTTTCATTCAAAAGGAGAATATACCCCTTGGCATCCAAGGCCATCTTCACGGCCAAAAGAGTACCGGGAAACTCCCTAAGAAGGCGGGGAATGTGCGGATCCTCGCTACAGGGGCGGAAGGTGGCAGCCAGAGGGTGAGCGGCCACGAACATCAAGAATCCTCCAAGCTCGCCTAAAAGCTGGATGTGCCTTCTACCCCTCTCCGTGGGTGAATCGGGATAACGGGCACTTCTATCCTCCGGGAAGTAAAATACTGCACTCTTTATCTCCATGGGAAGCACCCTCCCACCCTTTTCAAGCATCAGGTCGAAGCGGGAGTGGGCGACCTTAGGATGACGTGCTAAAATCCTCCATCCACGGAGTGGGGGCACAGAACCTCGCATCACCGCAATTTCTACAGCTTTCTCCTGTAATGAAGTACCTATAAGGGTGTAAAGGTTTGAACTTTCAACCGATGTCCCTACCACCCTCCACTTCAACCTTTTCCCTCGTATGGGCATACAGAGAATTTCCCTATCCTGCACCAGAAGGTCCTTGAGACGTCCCGTGTTGTTGGTATGGGCCAGCGTCTTTCGACCATTGCATATTACATCCGAAACGAACCGGTTGATGCGTTTTAAAAACCTGCCCTCAACTGTCGGGACCTTTAAAAGAACGTTTTTCATCCAACAGATTAAAACGCTTAGCTAACCTTTCAACTATGGCTCTCTCTCTCTCCCTCTCTACCACTATGCAGATCTTCATATCCGAGGAGGACATCATGAAAATGTGCTCCCAACCGACCGTAGCGAAAAGGGTGTCTCCTATCTCCGGGCTCGTGCCAACTCCCCACCCTATAACGCAAACCAAAGACAGCTCCCCCCTCATGGAAAATCTAAGTCCAAGCTCCGAAAGCAGTTTTAGGGCCCTATCGCCCTCCTCCTCTGGTACGAAGAAGACCAGATGTTTGCCCGTGGTGTCGTGGGAAAAGTTTAGAACCCTCACCTCCCCTATCATCCGGATTAAAAGAGGAACACCCTCCTTTCCCTCCACGTCTAACATCAAAACCTTGGCTGTGGTTATGGCCTTAACACCGGGACTTTCAAGATGCTCTCTCCTTTCCACCAGCGTCCCTCCCATTTCCGGTTCGTAAGATGAGAGTATAAGGAAGGGAAGGTTGTACTTGGCAGCCAGATTCACGGCCCTCGCATGCATTACCTTAGCTCCGGAGGAGGCCATCTCCGACAGTACCCCATAGTCAAGGCGGTCGTACCGCCGTGCCGACGGGAAATCGTGTGGGTCCAAAGCGAAGACACCGGGTACGTCGGTGTAGATCTCGCAGGGAACCTTGCCCAGAGATATGGCCAAAGCTATGGCTGTGAGGTCGCTTCCGCCCCTTCCCAGAGTAGTTATCTCTTTACTCAAGGAAACTCCCTGAAAGCCGGCCACAACCGGAATCTTCCTATCGCGAAGAGCATCCAGTATGCGGTAGAGTTTTATCTCCAAAACCCGTGCCCTGTTGAACTTGTTCTCGGTAATTATACCCACCTGCGACCCCGTGAAGGAGACGGCTTTAAGTCCCAAATCGTGCAGGGCCATACTTAGAAGGGCCATAGATATTCGCTCGCCGACAGTTAAAAGCATATCCAATTCCCTCGGCGGTGGCGATGGAGATACACTTTTGGCCAGACGCAAAAGCTCGTCCGTAGTCTTCCCCATGGCCGAAACTACCACGACCGGTTGGCACGTTTCAGCTTTGTCCTTTATCAACCGAGCCACATCCTTTATGCGCTGGGGTGTAGCGACCGAACTACCACCGAACTTGAGAACGCATGGAGTCATCAGAATTCTCCTCTTAGAAGGTCATGGCGACCTATAGTCTTTAGCCTCTCGGCCAGAGATCGAGTTTTTGGATCGGCTGGATAGCCACTGGCAACGGGGATAGGACCTTCAAAGCCCACCATCCAGTTTATGGCTAGCATGTGTAGCTCCCGAAAGTACTTGGCAAAGAGTGAAGCCAAAGCCACTTCACGAAAACGATCGTCAGCATCTTTCAGAAAGAGGATCTCCCGTCCGTTCCTTTCGTACGCAACACCGTCGGGAAGTTTCCTCTTTTGCCAACCCGGTAAAAATGGATCGTAGTTCCTACGGTTTCCCGCCATACCGCTTATAACCCTACGACACCCCAAACGCAGAGAGGCTTTCGTTAGATGATTGGCATCTAAGATGAAACGATTTTTGATTAATTGTTTTGCACGTGCTTCAAATATAATCAGTTTTTTTAGTAAAAAATTGGGATATTCCATAGATTTTGCAAAGACCGGTAGAGCTATCCTTTTAAGCTCCGGATAGGCTAGGCCAACGGAGGAGAGCCAGAGGTCGTAGGCCGTTTTCGGACGTACTCCGGAGCGATCCAGGGCCCCCAAAAGAAGAGCCTCAACCTTGGCGTAAGAAGATAGAGAGCGTTTAAACATCTTCTTACTCTCTCTTATAACACCCAAATCACCGACAACTGCCACACCCACCACAAACAGAGAGCCTATACGGGGACCCAAACCTGCCTCATCCACACCGCATCTCATAGGAAGTCTTCAAGCTTCGGATTCACCACCTTTTCCACGCCACGGCTGAATTCCTCCAGAACTTGTTTCCACTCTGCCCGATTCATAACCCTGGCCATGGCCCAGGAGCCGTATATCTGACCTATATGGAAGGCCAGGCCTGCACCCAAAGAGGCCAGCGCTGGTATTGGACGATGTTCCTTGAGACCATAGTAAGCGGCTAGGGCGTAGAAGCTTCCCACGAAGAGCATACCCATGTAGGCCGTACCCCTATCGCCTAAATAAAGGTGTCCCAAACCGGGTATGAGAGAGAGTAAAGCGGCTTTAGTAGAGGAACGTAGCTTGGGAGGTGTGAGGTAGCTTTGGAGGGGGGTGCCGACCACCATCTTGAAAGCTCCGTTCCAATCTCCGCTGCTTAACCTCATCCAGGCTATGAGGGCCTTTCGCTGAAGTGACTTACGGGGCATCTGCGAAAGCTCGCTATAAAAGGAAACCGTATCGCCCAAATAGAGGTACAGCTTAGCCAGTTCGTAATGTGCCCATACTTGCCCCCTGCGACCTTCGTTTATATGGGCTTTGAACACTCTCTCGGCCGACTCATACATACCCGCCATCTTGTAGCAGTAACCCACCATGAAGTGAGCGTAGTCCGCACTGTCACTGGAGGGAAACAGAGTGGTAAAACGCAAATACTCGACCGCCGCCTCCCTACACTTCCCATCCTTGCGGAGACTCTCTGCAAAATCCAATATCTCCTTTGCCTTTACCGTTCTTACCTCTTTACCCATCTGTCGCAGTATCTTTTCTAACTCCTCCGGTGGCAGTTGGTCGCACGTGCAAGGTTCGGTGGTATCCACCGTATTCTCTATCTCCAATCCTCCCTGCAGGAAGAATAACAGGAACATGGAAGTTATTTTACCGCCGACAAACCGTTCTCCACGGCGCTTACGATCTCTTTTATTGAACCTGAACTACATCGATCCCCTCGTTTAACGGGTCTTTAAAATGTCCTTGCCTCATGCCGAAATTACCAAAGATGGCGGAGAGGGAGGTGGTATCACTCTGCGGCCGAATAGCCTCACAGTGATACCAATTCAACGTTGTATGATAGCTCACTGTCGTGTATAATACGAAGGCAATAATACCAGCATCGTGGAGAACCGGGATGTTCTCCCTCTCTCACTCGCTATGTACTTGTGTTTTCCTTAACGTAGATCGGTTCGCTCAATCTCCGAAACTGAAATTTCAGCCGCTCTCTTGCCTGGATTCAAATAGGAAATGGTTGGAACCGTATTTTGGAGAACCATCTTTAAATCTTAAGTTGCAAAAAGGCATTTCGGGGATATAATCCTCGCCTCATGGTAGAGGGCATAAAGGCCATTTTGACCGGCATGGGAATAACCTTCAAGCACTTTTTGCAGAACGTAGCTAACAACAAGTTCACGGTCCAGTATCCCTTCCAAAAGAAGGAACTACCTCCAAGGGCGAGGTGGGCCTTGGGATTGCAAGGTAGATGCGTGGCCTGTCAGTTGTGTGAGGCTATATGTCCTACCGAGGCCATATACATTGAGGGTGTAGGCAAGGATGGGTCAAACAGAACGGCCGGTGTTTGGCTTTGGGATTCAGGCCGGTGCATGTACTGTGGGCTATGCGTTGAGGCTTGCCCGGAGGAGGTTATCGTCATGACCAATCTGTACGAGCTGGCTACGGATGACCGCTCCAACCTCGTGTGGAACAAGCAGAGGCTCTACAAGGCCAAGAAGGAAGTGTTCGGTCCCAAGCCCACTTTCGCCTGGATGGGCTTTTACAGGCGTCTGAAGGATATGGGCAAGGCTATAACTCTACCCGGTGGCTTCCACAAAGCTTGGAAGCAGTACATAGATCCCTACTTCCGCAAGAAGGGTAAAGGTTACTATCAAGGTGACAGAGAAAAACGTTTCCTCTTGGAAGAGGAAAAACCGGCAGCTAAAACCAAAACCAAGACTGCCTCTAAGAAGTAGTGAAACCCCTTCTCATCATAGACTTGGACGGCACCGTTTTAGATGACCATAAGCGCCTGTACCCGCAATTCCTTGGGATTCTTCCAGAGCTCAAACGTAAGTATGAGATCCTCGTAGCTTCCGGTCGTTCCAAATACTCCGTTGAAAAGTATTTGGACCTGATGAAACTTCCACACCGATACGTCAGCTTCGAGGGAGCATATGTGGTTTGGAATTCCGACCTACTCCTCGACAAGCCTTTCACTAAAGAAACCGTAGATGAACTTTTGAGAAGGTATGGACACCTACCCACCGTCCTCTTCTATCTGCACAAGGTGTTACCGAACGATCGTTTCGTTCGTGAATTTTCGGAGTACCTGGCGAGGTGGTCGGCGGATCAAATCGGTGAGGAAGACACGGGCATATATAAGGTGGTCTTCGCCAAAAGGGACGATGGCCAAAATCCGGATCCCAAGGAGATGGATGGGACCGTCTTTGTATACCGACGTAAAGGGACGAACCACATCTTCTACGACATAGCGCCAGGTACGACGAAGGTGGAAGGGGTGCGGTTAGTCCTGAAACACGTTGGAGTAGACCCCAAAAAGTGCGTGGCTGTGGGCGATTACTACAACGATGTGGGCCTCTTTAGAATGTGTGGCCTTTCGGTGGCCGTTCCTAACGCTCCTTTAGAGGTTAAACGGGAGGCTCACATGGTCGGCTGGATCTGGGAGGAACCTGTTAAAAGGGCTATACTGAACTATCTGTAAAGGCTCAAGAATAGATCGGCAACACGATCCCAAGAGAACTCGTAGGCTCTCTTTAAAGCTCTCTTTCCCATGTTTAAACGGAGGTCCTCATCCTCAAACATCCTAAAGAGAGCCTCCGAGAGATGTTCCGGGGAGTTTGGTGGAACGAAGAGGGCCGTTTCCGGTGTAGCCACCTCGTTATAACCTGGTATGTTACTGACTATTGCCGGTTTTCCGCTGGCGAAAGCTTCCAGAATCACTATACCGAAAGCCTCTCCTCCTTTAGCCGGGAAAACGGCAAAATCGCTGGATGTGTAAAAACGGGGGAAGTTGGGATCTCCCATGGGTACATCATCAAAGAGTAAGATGTTTTTGAGTCGCTGCATGCATTTCAAAACGTCCTCCCTCAAGGGACCGTTCCCAACTATCACCAGCTTATAGTTGGCAACGAAGTTCAAGTATCGCCTTGAGAGTATCTCCCAAGCCTTAAGGAGTGTATCCACTCCTTTTCTCTCGTCCAACCTACCTACGAAGAGAGCGGTTTTACGACCGTCTGCCAAAAAATCCAGGGGTGGAAGATCAGGGCGAAAGACAGCGGTATCAATCGCGTTGGGAACCACTTTGACCTCACGGAGTTTAAGAAGGGTGCGCATCTCATCAGCGGTCGATTTGGATGGGGCCGTAAGGATATGGTGTCTTTTAACCAGAGGAGATAGAATTCTTCCCAGAAGTTTGAAACCCCAACCCACCCTCATCCTCTTACTGTGGAAAGTTCCTACACGGCGCACTTTGGGATCTATGTGGGCCACCATGGAAGCGACGAGCATGGAGTAAGGAGGCCCCAAAGGTCCCTGATTATGAAGGACGTTTACCGAGTACCTGCGAACTACCCCTCTGAGCCGTTCGTACATATGTATGGGCGAAGTTTTTATAAACCATGTAAAACTACCGTTGGCGAAGATCTTACCGACCTCACCTACTCTCTCCACGGGAAAGGGAACTTCGGGCATGTTGGGGAAGTTGCCGGTTAAAACCACAACCTCTACCCCTTTTCTCCGAAGAGTTAGAGCCAATTCGTAGCTGAACTTGGCCACACCGGTTTTAAGGGGCAAAAAACTCTCGGTAAAGATTAGGACCCTCATCAATCCTTAGGTATGAGGCGGTGAGGTAGCTTACCGGACAGTACGTGTATGTGCACGTGCATAACTGTCTGCCCCACGCTGGCACCGTTTTTGTTCACCACCCTGAAAGCTTTGAGATCGTACATTCTAGCCACCTCGCGAATAGCTTTGAAGAGCTCGTAGGCGGTTTGGGGATCATCTATTTCATCTATACGTTCGTAGTGCTCCTTGGGGATCACCAAAATATGCACCTCGGCCTCCGGTCTTATAGTAGGGAAAGCCAACACCTTTTCCGATTCGTAAATTATGCGCGCCTTTTCCTCACCTTTCGCTATACGACAGAAAACACACTCCATGGGAAACATTTTAAACCTGAACGGTGCCCTTAGCCACCCTTAGAATCGTAAGGCTATGTTGTTTTTGCTTTTGGGTTGTCCCTATGAGAGTCCCATAGCCGCCGCATCTGTGGGCGATGTAGAGGCCCTAAAGTGTTGGCTTAAACGAAATAAGGACTACAGAGGTAAAAGCGGGGAGACTCCTTTACATGTGGCTGCATTGAATGGAAATCTAAAGGCTGTGATCTATCTCCTTGAGATGGGTGTTTCACCTAACGATAGGGATAAACGGGGCCGCACGCCTTTGCATCTGGCGGCTATAAGGGAACATTACGATGTCGTCAAGGCACTGGTTGATGCCGGTGCCGATCCCAACGCTCAAGATGAGGACGGCAACACCCCGCTGCACTATGCGGCGGTCGTGGGGAGTTTAAAGATTGTGAAGTTCCTTTTAGAAAGGGGTGCCGATCCTTCACTGCGTAACCTTGGAGGTATGACCCCCTGCGATCTTACAGGTTCGTCGGAATTGAAAAAAGCCCTTAAAAGTTGCGGTCGCTGAGATTGCCGGGCAGGTACATACTGCTATTTGTGGCTTACATCCTCTTAAGCGGCTTATACGCCCTGGTTGAAGGCTTATCCTTATCTATACTACCCATAATTCTACGGGTACTCCTCGGAAGTCAGGATACCCACTCCTTGATACCGGCCCTTCGCCCCCTACAAGGACTTTTGGAAAGCAGCGTGCTGCTTGACGATAAGTACGAAGCCTTACGCAATCTATCTTTCTTCGTGGCAGGAATATTTCTGATCAAGATGGTCGTAAATGCAGGTAAAAAGCTTTCCATACTGGCTCTTATGGAGATGGTGGCCAAAGACCTGCGGGACAGGGTCTTCAGAGCGGTGATGGAGGCGGATCTTTCAGCCCTACGAAAAGTCCGAATGGGAGATCTGGTATCGAGACTAACGGGTGAGATCAACTACATAAAAGTTGCTATAAGGGACGGTATCGGTGCCCTTTTGGGTGAGGGATTCAATCTGGTGGTCTTCGCTGCTTTGGCTCTGACCTCAGCCCCCGTTTTGAGCGTCTTTGCTTGGGGGATATTGCTCATCGCCTCCCTCTTGGGTTGGATCCTCTCACGGGTTGTCAGGCGAAGATCCCAGAAGGCTTTGGGTTCCTTGGGGGACTTTTCGGCTTACCTTTCGCGTAGCTTTGAAGGTATAAAGGTTATAAAGTCCCTCAATGCCACCTTTAGAGTTATAAAGCGGTTTATGGAACACTCGCATCGTCTCTATGTGAGGTTTGTTAAACTGGAGTTTGCGGCTGCTTTGGCTCCCATACTATCGGAAACGTTGGTTGGCCTTAGTGCCGCACTCATCCTGTTTTTGGCAGGTTTCTTCATCTTCAAGGCCCGTTTGGTACAACCGGATGCCTTCATAGTATTTTTGGCCGCATCCCTCTCCATGATAAGACCCCTAAAGCTCATCTTCCAGAGTATCGCCTATCTCAACACAGCCAGATCCTCCTACGACCGCCTCAAAGAGCTCCTTGGCCTTCCCAAAGAAACTTGGGGCGACCTTGACCCGTCCAGTTGGAAGACCTTGGAACTTAGGGATGTGAGAGTGTCCTACGACGGAAAGACAGTTCTAAACGTACCATACCTTAGGATAAATAGGGGGGAGAGGGTGGCCATAATCGGTAGATCCGGAGCTGGAAAGAGTACCCTTTTGGACGTTTTGGCAGGTTTCGTGAAACCTGACGAAGGTGAGGTTCTTCTGGATGGGATACCCCTTAGGAGGTACGACATAACCAAGTGGCGAGATATAGTAGGGTACGTTCCCCAGGAGATATACATATTTGATGGAACGTTGCGAGAAAACTTGGCGGAGCGACCGGAAAGGTTGATGAAAGCTCTCCATCTTCAACACCTTATAAACCGTCTTGACGAAGAGGTCATTAATCTGAAGGATACACTATCCGGTGGTGAGAAACAGCGCATAGGTTTAGCCAGGGTCCTCCTAAAGAAGCCTTCGTTCTTATTGTTAGACGAGCCAACCAGCGCCTTGGACGTAAAAAGTGAGGAGGCTTTACGCCGGCTCATATCCTCCTTGAATGATATAACTCTGCTACTGATAGCACATAGGAAGAGCACAGCTCTATGGGCCGAAAGGGTTCTGGTTATGGAGAAAGGACGAATCGTGTGTGATGGTGCTCATACGTACCTCCGTAGAACTTGCCCTCTGTATTTGGAGCTCATGGCTTCACAGTCGTAATTCTCCTAACGCTGTCGACCGAACTCACCCCTGATCTTGGGGTTGCCACTCTGCATTTTGGCGTATCTTTCAACGTTCACTTTCGGCTCTATTTTCATTGGTGGTTTGAGGGGAAGTGGCCGCATATAGGGTTTTTTGTCTTGAAGAGCTTCCGGTATAACCGAAGGAAGCATCCTCTCTGAAAGGTCCATCAGCTGCACCAAAGGACTACGCAAAAGTACCATGAGAGCCGGACTACGACTTGAGAGTACTGAAAATAGCTTTATGGGTCTATAAGGTACATCTCCGAAACCGTCGTGATCCACATCGTACCCCCTGTAGTTACTCCAATAGTTTTCCTCTATGGTATTGAAACTTTTGAAGTTGTTGGTTATAAGATCAAAGGTGTTCCCCACGATGTTATTGTGGGTTATAACGTTGTCTGTGGAGTTGGCCCAGAGCCTTATAGCTATACCGTTTTCAACCAGGATGTTGTCGTAAATCCTGTTGCGCACAGAACCCTCGAGGTAAAAGCCATAGGTGTTACGATACAGGTAGTTGGCATAGAGTTCACTGTCATAAATCTCCTTCAGAAGAAAACCGAAGGTGGCCCCTCCCCAATGATGTTCGAAACGATTATATCTCACCAACACTCTCTTAGAGTACATCACGGCTATCCCCACACCGTTAGCCACGAACGTGTTGTACTCGTAGAGGTCATCATGGGAGAACATGAAATGTATGCCATACCTGACGTTATGGGTTGAGTAGTTGTAACGGAAGACCGAGTTAGTGACGAATTCAAGGTATATCCCATCCCTGTGGCCCTGAAGGTGATTGTTTTCCACCAGCATACTATCACAGTTCCACATGTGTAGAGCGTTACCGGTGGTAGTTTCCACCTTGGCAAAACCCACTACGGTGTTATTCCTAATAACTCCCCTTTTGGACTTCTCGTAGTATATGGCCCAAAAGTTATCCCAGAATTCGTTATCCTCAAGCTTACAGCCATCACACTCGGTTATCTTTACCGCCGCTATATCCTCCGTCATGCTCCAGCCGCTGTTTTTGAAGACGAACCCCTTGATCAGGATGCTGTCCGCCTTTAAAACGTGAATCATCTGATGTTTGTACTGGCCATCTATAACAGGCTTATCAATCCCTATGAGTGAGATTTTAGAAGTTCTGATAATGATTCTCCCCTCGCGATACACCCCACCCTTCACCAAAATAGTATCGCCTTCCTGAACGTGCCGGAGGGCAGTTTTTATTGATGAGAAATCGCATTCTCCATCGCAGACGCTGACGCTTGTAGCAAACAGGAATGAAGCGAGCGCAAACATGCCGCATCATCTCATCTGGTGTTTATGCCCCCCTTCCATAGGCATGGGGTTCTGTTTGCGCACTAAATCCATGACTTGGGGCCAGTTGAGGACCTCACCTCCATTCCGTTCAATAAAGGCCTCGGCGTCCTCAACGGTGGAGAAGGCGGCCACGTCGGAAGCCATGGGACTATGAATCTTATCGCTCTGGACGTATACGGCTTTAGTAGCGTCTATAAGCTTCCCAGGATGGGCGTAGTCTACGACCAAAAAGAGGGCTACGCTCTTCTCGGTGAGGTTGGGATCCTGCCAGAAGTGGTTTACCATGCAGGCCACATCGTCGTACTTGTATACCTTACCCTTCTTCGTCACGAGCTCGGCGCCGAAACGCTGATCGGTGATGGTCATCTTGCACCAGAAGCAGGCATCCTTACCGAACTCTATAGGAACGGGTTTCGGCTCACCCTTACAGGATATGAGCCCCAACGTTAATAGGAGGATGAGAGAAACTAATCTGCGCATCATGCCTCCATTCTACCGTCGTACAAACTTCCAGTCCAGGAGGATCACGATGAAGACCAGGACTCCAGCGATTATCGCGAACCAGCCGCCTACGTCGGGCATGGACTCCACGACGAAGTTCAGGAGGACCTTCTTACCTATGAGCGGAGGGGTGAAGGGGTCAATCTTCAGTGCGGCGTTGGGGTCAAGGTCGTGCCCGTAGTGGTAGAGCCACTTGTAGAAGTCAGCCATGGCTATGATGCCGAAGAGGGCGTAGAGGACGAACCAGGCCCAAATCAGCTTACGATTATACCAAATGGCTAAGATTATGGCGGTGATGGCGAAGAACCAGAAGAGGATGGGGAGAATCTTGAACTCCGGCAGGTGCTCGGGTAGCGGGTGCATTCCGACGTAGTGGTTGAGGTCGTCTATTATCTTCTTCTGCTGGAG
>JAADCS010000009.1 GCA_013154295.1 Thermotogae bacterium | reverse complement strand
CGTGCGGTAGGCTGTACTCTATACCATGCTCCCTCTTCAGATATTCCTTCGCCTCTTTGATGGTCTTTATCTTCCCTTTCCTTATCTCTTCCTTCAAATCCTCCACCGCTCTCTTCTTCTCTTCGCTCACTCCCTCTTTCCTACCTCTCTTCTTTATCTCCAATAGCCCTTCTATGCCTCCTTCTTTGTATTTCTTCCACCACCTCTTTAGCTGCCTGTCACTGTACCCTATCAGCTCCGACGCCTCCTTATACGACATCTTCGGCCTCTCTTTGAACAGTACCAGCATCTTCAACCTCACGTACTCCTCCTTCCTTTTCACCTTCTTTAGCATCCTCTGTAGCTCTTCTTTGCTCTCTTTGATTATCTTTTCCTTCCTTGCCATAGCTTTTTATCTTACAGCTGTCCTTTGATTACGTGGAGCCGAGTTTCAAGTAAAAATAAAATCTTCCAATTTCCCCGACCTAGAAGGAGCATCTACCTGTTGGGTTTCCTTTATATCCCCGCTTTCAATCACACCGAAGATCACATCTCTTCGTAAAGGGGTAGTCGTTAAGATTTTACCCAGCGGGGCTTGCGCTTGTTGAGGAAAGCCTCTATTCCCTCTTGTGCCTCATCGCCGGCACGGGTTATAGCCAACAGGTGGGCGGTTATGTAGCGTATCTTGGTATCATGAAACGTTCTGTACATTTTCAGAAGTTCTTTGGTTCTACGCAAAGCTAAGGGACCGTTTTGTAAAAATTTTGATACCCATATCTCTCCCTCTTTCTCAAGTTCCTCTAATGGTACGATCACATCCACCAGTCCGATGTGCTGGGCCAAATCCACACCGAAAACCTCTCCGGTCAAAAACAACCTCCTGGCAGCGGCATACCCGATGCGGCGCAACGCGAAAGATGAAACTACCGATGGGACTATACCCAATCTAACCTCGGAGAAAGCAAAGGTGGAACCTTCAGTTGCTATGACCAGATCGCTAGCTGCCACTATCCCCATACCCCCCCCTCTCACAGCTCCTTTAACGAGAGATATAACAGGGACAGGGATGTTTTCCAGAGCTTCATAGGTGTCATAGAGAGCCAGCGCATCCCTATAGTTTTCTTCGTAGGGAGCCCTTCCCATGGCCCGCATCCATTCCAAATCCCCACCTGCACAAAAGTGTTTTCCGGCTCCGGTTATCACCAAAACGTGTAATCCTTCGTCTTCGGTAACCTTTTTGAGTATGGATCGCAATTTAGAAAGCATCTCCCGATTGAAGGCATTACCCCGCTCTGGACGGTTCAAAACTATGCGACCTACCCCATCGCTGAAACTATAAAGTATGCTATCCATAACTTTTGAATTTAAGGGAGAAAACCGCTCCGTTGAGGTGGAGTAGGTACTACACAGTTTTCAACTACTGATACCGTTTCTCTCAAATTTTGGCCCGTTGCTCCATTGGTTATGCTACCCGCACCATCACCTAAATTGTAATATCCTTTCGTATCCAATCCAGAGCTTTTAGACATTCCTGCTGGGTGGCACCTTCAAAAAGTTTCCCACCTTCCCCTGTAGTCCAATTTCATATTTGTGTTCAAGCCGAAGTGAAAAATCCTATCTCCAAAAGTAGTGCCATAGATGGGAAAAGAACTTTTCGTCTAACAGGCCCTCGTTTGTGTAAAGGAGTAAAAGTCTCTTTTCTAAATTGCGAGTGATTAGCTTCGGCAAATAGGTGCCGATCAAGCGCTGTTTCTATGGAGATGTTACCCAAGGGGACTTTTGTGAGGCAAAAAGCATAATCAGTCCTCTAAAAAGCAATGTGATAAAAGGCTACCAATCACTCGTTGGTCTCGTTGAATCTCTTTAGTCTCTCACCTAAAAGCATTTATACATTTTGCATCTCATTAAAAGGATCATCCGGTGGTTTCACTCGGAGGCTATTTGGCCTCACAGTGAAACCAATTCATGTACGGCCATTTTCGCGTTTCTCCAAAGAAACGAGGCAATAGGGGGTGGGGAACACCCCCTAAAAGCGTGACTGATATGTAAATAGGAGACGCGGAAAGGGAACGTTCCCAACACAATTTTAACAGAGTGTCCCAGGGTAGATAGGGACGAGGTTAGAACACGAGAGTGTAATGCGGTATAACATTGAGTTTCAGATATAAGCGTCCGGAGTTTTTGATCCGGGGGTAAAATTTTCACAAAATGTGGGTTCTGATGGTCGTCTTACCAACCAAGGTGGAGACTGTTGGAGTAAGCCCACGTATCAAGGTGGCTGCCACTATATCCTCAATTTCCTATCTCGTGGGCTTGGGGATGATGGGTACAGGCTCATATATGATATATTCCTCCGGAGAGGAATCTCGTAAAGGGGAGATAGGAGCTTTGTTGTTACTTGGAGGTGCATCAGTTATAGGTTTAGGGACATCCTTTTCCCAGATTTTGGCCGGTGCAACCTGGAAAGGTTTAACGAGTTTGGCCTGTAAGTTGGGTTTGTGTCTTCTCTTTGAAGTAACACTTTTTAATGAGGATCTAGCTCCTTATCGTTATCCGGCCTATTTAGGGGGTGGTGTGGGTTGCCTTGGGCTCTCCACGTATGATTTGGCCAACGTGGTCTATGCATCCGGTAAGCGTTTTATACGGGAAACCTATGTGGAATACGACACCCTTTACGATACCCTTCGTGTGACCGATACGGTAGTAGTTGAAAAGAGAGTGGTTGAAGTCAAGTACGTGTATATTAAAGACCGAAGGGGACGTATAATACGAGGTGATCGCAAGAAGGCAGAGTTAGAGTACAGACTGGGTTTGCAGTCCTACGCTTTAGGTGATTTTCACAAAGCTTTGGATCACTTCAGAAAAGCCGTACAATACGATCCGACTTATAAAAAAGCACAGGAGGCCTTAAGAAGAGTTGGAAACATGCTGCGTTGAATTAACGGTAAAAGACTTCCTCTACCTTGCCCTCTATTATAAGAACGCTCGTATCTCCATAATGGAGGAGCTTTCCAAAGGAGGAGCCAGCAACAGAAAGGACCGTATCTACAGCATCAGGTTCGCCTAAAAGAGTTCTAACGTCCTCTTCACTCATTCCCCATCTCAAATCTCCTTCCTCCATGGAACGATGCCGGTACAGATCTATGAGATTTTCGTACTCCTTTTTGTATGCCCGTGCCATGATCGGAGGTTTGAGATCACGGGTGATCTCGGCGAGGGAATCCAGATCCTTGACCCGTGAGAGTCTTTTTTTAACGGCTACGAGTACTTCCCTATAGGAATATACGGCTCTCTCCCATCTATCGTCGAAGAGACCATAGTCGTAGAGGTAACGCATATAAGAACGCAAAGCAGAGGCCACGTTCAAAAGTTTATCCAACGGCATGTTGCCATAGTCAAGAGTTAGCAGAATATCCGAAAAAAGATCACTGACTTTAGGTCCCAAGGGAGTGAGATTCATCTTACGGCGGAAAGAGGAAGATTCGAGACTATCGGCCATCTCTATTAACACCTTTACAGGTTCCCGTTCCGCTCGCCTCTTCCACGTTTCCGTTGGCGAGTTTCCACACGACACCGAAAATACTAAAAACAAGGGCAGAAACTTCCTCATCCCTTTTTCAAAGCTACAGCTGTCATGAGTAGGTTCATGAGGGTGAATATCCCATAGGTGGCGAACAGTAAGCCCTTTATTATATGAGCATCTCCCACCCAAAGAAGGGCCGCCACCACGCTACCCCCAAGCCATCGATAACCGATCTCCGCGCCCCAAAAGCCTATGGTTCCCCATATAGTGACGAATAGGGTTAATCCATCTAACACGAAGATGGTTATACCTTCCCACCCTCCACGGTGAAATCTTTGAGCTATGGTTAGGGTTATTGCTAAAAACACGACCCAGATGGAGATGATCATGATCCATCTGAAGGTGGGAAGGACATCTATGCGCCGTAAAACGTATGGTAAGGCGTACTGCAGAGTACCGTATGCGATTATCATTCGGGAGATCAGCCAAACGGCTTCGTTATAGGAGAGGAGTATCCACACGGCCTGCATTAAAAGACCCAAACCGGTCGCTGCATACATCCTTCCCCTGACGCTTCTTATACCTAAATCAAAGAACCCTTTATATAAACTTGCCAGGCCGCTTAAAACCGACGTTGCAGCTACTATCCAGTCCCAAGTGGTCATAGTCTAAGCTTCCGTTTCTTTATTCTTCCCTCTAATTTGGGTTTTACCATCTTGACACTTTTAAGATAGTCCTCTACCACGTAAGAGATCCGTTTACCGGTATCCTTTTGATCACGCACTGTCTTAAAGACCACGTACTCACCTCCTCCTTTCATTAGGTAATCGTTGCTGACTAACAGATAGGTGGAGTCAGGATGAAAGGGTTTGCCACCTACCTCCAGTATTCTGACTTTAGCCATCGGTATGATGTACTCTTTAACACCTAAGCTATCGTAAGTTATAGTGTCTCGTATAACGACCCGTACCGTTTCCCTCCGAAGCGTACTGTTGTCGTACTCCAATTTTAAACCAGAAACTACGAATACCGCATGATGCCCATTGAAGCCTACTCCTAAAACCTTCTCCAAATCCTTTCCACTCACATAACCATACATCAAGGTATTGGGGAAAGGTAGGGCTTTATAAATGTCCCGTCTCGTGATAGGACCGGTTTTGAAGTTGTCCCTGATACCAGCAGCGTTGTAAATAGCCACGACCGGAAGATTCCTCTCCTTGAGAATATCGGTGACATACCATCGCATGGCGTCGGTTATAAGGTTGCCCATGCTACTCTCCGTGAACCCTCCCCTTGTAAAATCACCTAAAGCTTTGGCTATCACTACCCCATATATGCTATCGACTTTAGCCTCCCATACGTTCAAAAGAGAATCTATATAGGGATCAGATGGCACCCTCTCCTCGGTCATAGTTATTATTTTGCCAGTTATGTTAAGAATTACCCGGTTTTTGCGATCATAAAGGATCTCAACTACTCCTAAGTTAGCCAGGTGGGAATAGGCCTGCACGATGGCTGTGGAATTGAGGCGGGAAAAATGAGGAGAAATGATCCCCGTGTGACTATGGCCACCCACTATCAGATCTATACCCCGGACGGAGTCCGCATCTCTCTTATCGTGGCGAAACCCTACGTGGGTCAAACCGATAACTATATCAGGTTTTTCCTTCCGTCTAACTTTGGGAACGAACTCTTTGACAAAGGAATACTCCCACTTAACCTTAAGATCCGCCATGTTTTGAGGAGGGACCATTCCTTTAAGCCAGTGGGTTATGAGGCCGAAGATCAGAATTCTTACGCCCATCGTATCTATAACGACATAGGGACGGGCAAAGGAAGGAGGATTCCCAGCGGTATCCACCAAATTGGCCGCCACCAACGGAAAATTAGCCCACTTTCCTAAAGAGTCCAGTATATCTCTCCCGAAGTCAAAATCATGGTTTCCAACCGCCCCAACATCCACACCTATATAGTTCATCACCTGCATGTATAGCTTACCCCGTGTCAGTTCCCCAAGGGGATCGCCCTGGAAGTAGTCGGCTGCATCTAGTACCAGAACCAAGGCTCCCTCCTTCTCCGCTCTCTTACGGTATTGGCGCACCATATAGGCCAACGCTCTAGCGTTAGCCAAGGTAGGAGGGAAATCTCTATCTAACCAGAAGGCCTCGTTGTACCCCAGATGTCCATGACCATCGTTCCAATGGAGGACATAGATCTTCATGGTATCGCCCGCCAACAGAAAAGATAGAAGCATCGGTAGGTAATTTTAAGGTGGGAAGATGGTCGTTTTCGCTCCAGCTCTGTCGTTATAGCGACAGCATCCACATAGGGATAGTGATCCTGTCATAGCATTGCGCTGCAAAGAGAAGGATAGTACCACGGAACAGATCTGCAATTTTGTGGTACAATTTTAGAGATACCACGCAATCGGATGAGAACCTAACGTGCATCAACATCAAATTTCGTTGGCACGGTAAAGATTAACGTGCGGTTCTGCTTTGAATATTGTGTACAAAATTTAGGAAATAATGTGAATAAAACTCACGCAACGTTCAGGGCGACATCACTATAGTCAAAAGCATTATAGACACTTGGATGTAAGGGATCCATCTTCGGACAATGGCTGTTTTTGTATTCAACTTTTAGCGTACTACGACCCGCTTAGTATAGCTGCCATACCTGAGGAAATTACGCGTCCGTTTTCATAGACAGGTGTGGGATCGTCGTAGGACGTAGCGCAGGGATAAGTTAGCGAATCGGTTGATGTCATAAAAAACGCTTACGTTAGGCGATATACGGGAAATTAAGCTCCAACTTATAAGTCACTCTCCCAGTAACCGTAATGATTCCCTGGCGAAGAACTGTCAAAGGTCATACTAACAGAACCAAGCCCCCGTTGAAAGTTCCATAGTTTCCATAGCCGTCTTGAGGATCTCCTACCGCGGACGGGGAAGAGGTGGCCGAAAAACCCGTCTGGGTCCATGAAGTGGTGGGACTATTGAGGAAGTTTGCCATCACCCACACGCTCACTGTCTTTTTTGGCAATGTTCTTTCGCAATAGATAACTAGAGGGTAGCACCGTCCGCTCCCGGTGTGGAGGATAGAGTGCGAGAAACCGTTATGGGGTACGTGCCGTTTCCATCTACCAGTGAGGTTACATCGGCCGCATATACGTTGTAGGATGACGTACCCCGACATAGAGAAGAAGTTGTAGCTACAACACTTCCTGAAGCTGGAGTACCACTGAAAGTTATGTTTGTCAGATCGGAGGCGCTGTTGCACTCACATCCTCAAAAGAGAAGAACCCGTACTACTCTTGCCCCGATCGGAATACCGGATACGGTGAAGGTTTGGGTAGTAGCGTTATTCCAGAAACTAACTGAACTGCCAACGAAATCTCCTTCCACAACCTCCCTATAATATTCGTAAGGAGACATGAGAATACCCATATCGGAGGAAAATTCTCCGTGTGATTTACAAGAAACTCCCTGTGTTGCAATTAGAAGTAGCATAAGTCCATATCTCAAGGCAGATTTTTACCTTTGTGAAAAGTGCGTTGGTGGCGACCGTAAAATAGCGACCTATATGATAGTGGGTATTTTGGGAATGCAGGGAGACTACGAGGAACATTCGGAGATTTTGAAAACGCTTGGTGTGGATGTCAGGCTGGTTAAACTCCCCGACGATCTGGAGGGGATAGATGCCTTGATCCTTCCTGGGGGTGAAAGTACCCACTTCGCCCGCATCATAAAAGACTATGGTTTGGAGGAGGCACTTAGGGACTTTTCCAGACCCATCTTAGGTACATGCGCCGGTTTAATCCTTCTTGCTAGGGAGGTTCTAGATGCCCCTCCGGGTTTAACCTTAGGCAAACTTAACGTGACCGTGCGTCGTAACGCCTATGGACGTCAGAAGGACAGTTTTGAGGCTCCTGTAAAGGTGCTTGTGGAGGGTGAAAAAACGATGGTTGGTGTTTTCATAAGAGCGCCCCGTATAGAGAACGTCGGTGAGGGGGTAGAGATCTTAGCCACTTTAGAGGACGGCGAGGTGGTAGGCGTAAGGCAGGGCAACGTTTTAGGTCTTACCTTCCATCCTGAATTGGCCGGAGAGAGTTTTTTCCATAGGATGTTGATAGAGAGTGCCCGTTGAGGAGGTGACTTTTTATCTGCGAACCTTTTGTCGGGCATTCGATTTCTTTTATCGGGTGGTACGGGAAGGGCAGTACTTCCCCGTATGGAGAAGAATTCCTACCATTACACTCCATTTTAAATTTTTTAGGTTTTTAGGGGACAAAACACTATTTTTCATCTTTCAAGGAATTTCAGATGCGTTCCAAAAAACCGTTTATGCGACAAAAAGGTGTAACGCCTGAAGCGTAGAAATGATCCAGAGGTTCAACATCGGGGCTTGAACATGAACTTTCACTATCTGGGGCCATAGATAGAATCCCCGTGGTATGCTGTTTTTGATAGCGACCTTGGGAACGCACTTAGGAACCGCCGTACCTCTAACCAAACCAACAAAAAGGAGGACGGCGACGAACTTCCGTTTGATGTCGGGTTTCGATTCTTTGAACGCTACCTTCCATTCCAACTGGCCCTTTGGTCCTTCCTACACTGTGGCAAGGGATCCCGCAAGAGGAAACATCTTCATCGGTGCTGGGGGTGGGGTGATAATAACCGACAGCGGCATGGTATCTAAGGTGGGTGAGATACGGACCCGCGGTATGGTATGGAGCCTGCACTACTCGCCCTCCGACACTCTCCTATACATCGCTGCAGGCGTGGGAGGACTTGAAATATGGAAGGTGAGAGACCCCTCCGCTCCAATCCGACAAGCAGTGATCCATGCGCCGGGAATATTTCGGTATGTCTATGTAAGTCCAAAGAAAAGGGCCTACGTGGCCGCGGGTAGTCACGTGCACGTATTCAACGTCTCCAACCCTTCCTCTCCGAGTCTCATAGGCAGCTACTCTATGCCTACAGGATCGTACGCTCTAAAGCTGGCGAAGTTTGAGAAGCGCATATACGTGGCGGCCGGGGACAGCGGCATCATCATCTTGGAAGATAACCCCTCTGGCCCCACCTTCATCCGTAGGATCTACGAGGGACTTTACACCCACGATGTCGAAATTCAGAACTACTCTCCCAACTTCAAGGACAAGTCCCTAACGATATACGCACTCAACCGTACATCCTCCGGGAACTATGTGATCTCCACATACGACTTATTGAGCGGTGGAAGAAGCTCCGGGATGACGCTCGTTCTTCCATCCGGCTTAGAGGCTCGCGATATGGCCTTCGGTGGAGGAAACCTGTGGATAGTCACCTCCCAGATAGATAGTGCCCTTATAAGGGTTAGGGTGAAGCCCGAAGGCATGAGCTTTCGGAAGTTCCCAACTACCGGATCCGGATATGCAGTGCACACGTCTGACAACTTCCTGTTTATGAGTATGGCGGATAGGGGTGTTGCCCGCTTTCGCATCATAACTGACAACGTTACCTTCGTGGATTCCATTCCTCTTGACTCCATCGTCTATATATCCTACTTCGCTGTGCTTAACAAATCTGCGCAGAAATTCTTAGTTACGGGAAGTGACGACTTTATCCTTGATAGACGATGTTTTAATCTGACCAGGAGCTCTTTAATCACCAGCTTCCTTCCTATGGAAAGCGGCCCCTTTGTACCTTCTCTGTGGGGATACACCGTATCCATGGGCGATATGGTGGTCACGGGCTGTGGAGGTGATTCCTTATTTTCCGCCGATTTAAACAGTACGTCTAAACTGACCTCCGTAAATATAGGAGACACTGGAAGTATGGTAACCCTGGGCCTTCAAAGAGGTTTTCCCGGAGATACGGTATACTTGTATGCGACGGACAACTCCTCTAACAGCACTATAGTGGCTGGGTATTACGTAGATCCTTTGGATGGTTCCTTGACCCTTAGAAGCCTCCATATTCTGGATACGTTAGACGTTGAAGCGAGCCTGATGATCTTTGGCAACTACGCGTACAACTTCTACTATAAATGGGGTAATTTTGACGATCGAACCTTAAAAGTTTATGAGCTACCAGATTTCACACAGGTTGATTCTCTGTTTTACCTTCCTCCATCCGCCGATACTATAGGGTTATGTGGTTACTATGGAGTGGAACCGACGGATCTGACCATATCCCAACACGTTGCCACAAAGGGAGACTATCTTTTTGCTCTCATAGGATGTGGAAGCAGGACGACAAAGTACGGTGAGCTTTTGCTGGTGTATTTTGACATTTCAGACCCAGAGAATGTGAGTATCGCCGGATACGAGGTTGTGGACGCAGACGCGACTTTAAGTTCGCCTCAGTTCGCCTTGGAAATCAAAGACAACAGAGCCTATATTTTTCATCTTCCCGACGGTGCCAGCACGTTCAAACTGGACATCTACGATATAACGGATCCAAAAAACATGAAACGGATATACAGTAGTAATGTGCCTATAGACCATGCCCACAAACTATCACTAACTTACCTTATAAGCGACACCCTCTACGTGGGGATGGATAGCGTTTTAAAAATCTTCGCCGTTAACTCCCAAAACGCACCTCAGCTTCTCAACACTTACAACACCCCTGGGTGGGCTAAGGACGTAGAGGTGAGTGGAGATTACGCCTACGTAGCAGAGAACGACGCATGGGGACCGGACCTACTGATATTGGATGTATCCGGAAGCCAGCCCGACTTGATAGGGAGCATAGACGTGAGTGGTAGGGCAGAAGGGTTGGACGTGGTAAACGACACCGTTTATCTAGCCCTTGGAGAGGATGGAATAGCTATAATAGATGCTACGGATAAGACTAGTCCGGCCTTAGTGGGTACATACGACACTCCCGGCTACGCCTATGACGTCCTTTGCGACTGCGGGTACCTATTTGCCAGCGGTCTTCTCTTCGTGGCAGACGGAGACAGTCTGATAGCCTTAGACATCTCTGATCCCACCAGTCCGAACTTCTACGAGGGATACGGTGTGAGCATAAGCGGGGGAGCCCAAGTTTACGGTTTAGACATAGCTTTAAACACCGCCTACCTTGCCGTAGGTAACAGCGCGAGTTCGCACGGGATATGGATAGTAGACGTGTCTTCCACCCCCTTCACCTTCGTGGGGTCCTACATGGATTCTTGGGGAACAGACGCCGTGGATGTAAAGGTAGATATAGGAAGCAACCGAGCCTACCTCGCCTACCTCGACAATGGCGTGGATGTGATAGATGTATCGGACCCATCCAACCCCACCCTACTGACTTACTGGTGGCCTCCTATAGGTAGTGCCACCGGTGTGGATGTTGACGGTGGTAGCGGTCTTCTTTACTACGCCGACTTTCATTACGGTTTCCAGGCTATAGACTTCACCATACCCTCTTTCCCGCAGCAGGTCAAACGCTACTCCACCCCTATGGGTCCGGACAAAATAGACTTTTACAATCACAGGGTTTATGCGGCATCTTCCTCCGCTGGCCTACAGATATACAGCGTGGGAGTCTCAACGGATTATCGGGAAGATACCTCCAGAGAGAATCTGCGCATCGTGCTGACCAACGGCACTTTAGAGGTGGGAGGACAGGGTAAGATCAAACTCCACCTCTACAATTCCTCCGGAAGACTTCTTCGCAGAGCAGCCGCAGAGACCAACCTCCGTGTTGACGTTAGCAACTTTCCCTCTGGTGTCTATATCTACATCGTTGAGTCCCAACGGAGTCGAAGAGTCGGTAGGTTCGTTCTACGGTAGTTTCTCTTTCGGCGTTCCCCCCTGCCCCTCAAGGGGCGGGGGGACTTCCATTTCTTTTTTGAGTTTCAAAGCCCACGGTTCGTTCTCGTCTCGCAGGAAATTTCCTCTTCTTAGGGTTATCTCTGCGTCCGTTGGAA
>JAADCS010000041.1 GCA_013154295.1 Thermotogae bacterium | reverse complement strand
GGAAGCGATTAAGATGTTCCCTAAAACTTGAACGCTTAAAACTGTCTATTACAACCTCCACATATTCATCCAGCGTCCTATAGCGGAGATGGTCTGAAATATACTTTTCCACACTGGTATTCTAACGGAAGTTCTCCGATTTTTAGTGGGTGCCACGTTTAGAATTTGCGTAATGAAGCTTAAGATACGACGTCTTCATCCTAAGGCAAAATTACCTACGCGGGCTTATGAGGGAGACTTGGGATATGATCTTTATGCTGTGGAGGATGTAATCCTAAAACCTCTGAAACCTACGGCAGTACCGACGGGAATAGCCGTGGAATTTCCCAAAGGGTGGGGAGCTTTCCTCAAGGATCGTTCCTCCATGGCGATCAGAGGAGTTCATACCTTGGCAGGTGTGATAGATTGGGGGTATCGTGGAGAGATAAAGGTCGTGATGATCTCTTTTACCGAGAGGATACGGATACGGGTAGGAGAGAAGATCGCCCAGATGGTACCCATAAAGGTGGTTGAATGGGAGATTGAGGAGAACGAAATAGGTGAAACTTTTAGAGGAAACAGAGGGTTTGGAAGTTCAGGTAAGGTCTAAATTTCCCCAAGGAGACGTTTTCCCCCTTAGAATTAGTGGTGGTATGTCGGTCCTGTTTCTCTTAGGTGCGCTTATACCAACCAAGATAACAGATTACAAAAAACCACTTCCTGACATCTTCACCAACCGATACAGCGCTTTGGTATCCAAGGCTGAAAGGCTATACTACTCCGGCCAATATCAGAGAGCAAAGGGCTACTACGAGGATCTTATAAACAACAGTGAGGCTCCCGGTAAAAGACTCGTAGGTTTCATCGGGAACGGTTGGTGCCTCATACACATGGGTAGATACCACGAAGCCATAGATACTTTCCGTAAAGCCGAGATCCTAAGCGGAGGTAGAAAACCTGCTGTCATACCCCTCTACATGGGTTTGGGTATAGCATACTACAATATCGGACGGTATCTGGACGCGTACCGGTACTTCAAAGCCCTTACCCGTTATCCAGAGTACGAGGATGTCTACCGCGACGCTCTGTACTTTGCAGCCCTTTCGGCTTATATGAATGGCTCGTACAGTAACGTCATCTCGTTGGTAGATGAACTACAGCGCCGTTTTCCTAACACCAAAAAAGCAAACGATGCTGCCATACTTAAGGTGTTCGCCTACCGAAAGAAAGGTGAGCTGTTTAAAGCTATAACCGAGCTCAAAAGGCTCATAGAGAAAGGACATCCCAAAAAGCCCAAATTTGAGATAATCCTGGCGGAATGGTACGCAGAATACGGCGATTATCCCAAGGCTATTCAGCAGTATGAGAAGGCTTTAGCCAACTATCCCTTCCTCAAAGACACCATCCTCGCTTCCCTCGCCTACGTTGAGAAGAAGTACGGTGATAATATAGCCCTGGCCCCCAATCTCAAGGTGACCAACCCCCTCGTCGGAGAGATTCTCTTCTACAAACCGGGTATGGAGGCCTACAAGAAGGGTCAGATGACGAAGGCCCAACAGAGGTTTGAAAGATTCATACAGTTCTTTCCGGATGACCCCCGATCGGCTAAACTGGTAGCTTACCTAGGACAGCTTCTCTTCCAAGCAGGTAGTTACGAAAAGGCTAAGGAGAAGCTTGAATATTACCTAAAGAAGTATCCCGAGGGAGAGGACCGGCCTGCTGTTTTGGAGCTTTTGGGTAAGGTGTATTACCGCCTAAAGGATTATCGCAGGGCTGCGGAGGTTTGGGATCAATTCCTGCGAGAATATCCAGGCCACAAGAACGCCGAGAACGTTAAAAAGCTTCTGCAAGCGCTCATCGCCGAAAGACCAGAGGTAGCCCAGTACGTAAGATCGGAAGTGGGTGCCGAGGCCGTTTTCAACAAGGCTTTAGCCGCCTACAAACAGGGAGCCTATCCCAAAGCCTTAAAGTTGTTCGCGCAGTTTATAAAGCTCTTCCCCAACAGTCAGTATACTCCCAAAGCCACCTTCAATGCCGGATACATAGCCTATCAGATGAAGGAGTATGACACTGCTATCACTTACTTCAGCCAGTACGTTCAAAAGTTCCCCAACGGTGAAGATATAGAGAACGCTTTGTACCTCCTGGCTCTGGCGCATTTTGCCAAGAACGACTACGATAATGCCATAGCTTACCTGACACAGTTCGTACAAACCTTTACCAACTCCGATAAACTTGCCGATGCCTATAAGTTCCTGGGTTTCGCATACTACAAAAAGTACGAGAGTGGGGATGAGACGGCGAAGGCCAACGCACTTATCGCATTTCAAAATGCCGCCAAGCTTTACAGATCCGCCGGTAAAACCAAAGAGGCCCAGCAGATGGAGCAGTTCGTCAAACAGTTGGGCGGTTGAGCATGTTTTATCTCCTCCTCTTGGATCTTGGACGTATCAACACCCTGGCCAGCGTGGATATAGACGGTGACAGGAACTTTGAGATATACGTCGGTACAGATAGAGGGCTCTACCTCCTAAAGGATGGCCCCAACTCCACACCCCGCAAGGTGGATGGGATCCTTTCGGAGGTCCTTCACATATCCTACTACGACGAAAATCATCTCCTCCTAACTCTAAATGATATGGCCTTTCCGGTGGTTATCATGTCCAACGATGCTATGGATTTCAAACCCTTGCGGATAACGGGTAGATACCACAAAGCGTACAAACTCGGCGGCTCCATCTTTCTGCTCTCGGAAACCGGCCTCTTCGTTTTGAAGGATGACTCGCTCAACCTCATCTTGGACAAAGCTAAGGATATGACCGTATGCGGTATCGGCGGTATACGCAGGCTCTTCGCCTCTTCTGATGCCGTTACATTGATAGTGTCACAGCGCAGGACCGATACGCTTGATTTGGGGTCCTCCTTCGTGGTGTGTGGTGATACGGCGGTATTCGCCGAGTACGGTGCCGTAACCTACATGGGTGGGCATCCCTCGGTTGTATATACTGATAAAGGCTATGATCCCCATACTTCCCTCGATGGTCTTCGGCTGAAGCTCAAAGGAGACATGCTCAGTATAAATGGCAGTTTTAGAGGTGAAAGCAGGGTCTTTGCCATCGCTGCTTACAACGGACGACTGTATTTGGTGTATGGCCTGCGAAAACTCCACGCCTATCCTCTCTATCGCCCTTTCCTCTACGCCAACTTTCCCTTCGTACTGCGTATAGGAGACAAGGATGTACTCGTCCAAGATTTGAATCTTATAAACTCAGTTATTGTGGGTCTTATTCCTGTATCTCCAGGTGAATATATCGTAACCTATGGGCAAAAACGCCTCTCCGTACAGGTTAACCAAATGGAAGGATACGACCTCTCCTCCTACTTCTTGGAGGAAGATCCTGTGGTCGTCTCCTACCTGCCGTCCGGTGTGGAGATATACGTGCAGTTGGAGAAACCTTCCCACGTGGAGGTATCTGTGGTAGGATTCACGGGCAAGGTTTTAAAACATCTATACGGTGGCTTTAAGCATCATTCCTTTAAGCTCTACTGGGACGGTACGGTGGCTGGGGGAGGCAAAGCCAAAAGGGGTGTTTACTTTGTGAGGGTGAAGATAAACGGCAGGACTTACAATAAGCGGTTCGTATGGTTGAGGTGATAAGAAACCTCCTCCTCCAGAAGGAATGGTTTCAGTGGATTCCGAAAGATGCTTTTCTAATTGGCGGGAGTGTTAGGGATTTACTTTTGGGAAAGGTCCCTAAGGATTGGGATATAGCCCTGTGGGAACCGGAGAAGGTCGGAAGATTGATAGCCAGACAGTTTAAGGGGGCTTTCATTCCATTGGGTGAAGAGTTCGGTATATACAGGGTGGTGCTAGGGGGAGAACAGATAGATCTTACCCGTATCGACGGTAATATCTACGATGACCTTCTTAAGAGAGATCTAACCATCAACGCCATAGGGGTATCGTTGGATCGCTGGGAGTTTGTAGATCCATTTTTAGGCCGCAGGGATCTTGAGACCGGTGTGGTGCGCATGACCTCCGAGGAAAACTTGAAAGCTGACCCCCTACGCATACTTCGGACTTTTCGCTTCGCCGCCCAGCTGAACTTCACAGTAGAGGACCGAACCCTATTTGCGATCAGATCTAACTCCCACCTTTTGAAACACGTAGCTCCTGAAAGGATAACCTACGAACTTAAGCTGATCCTATCGCAGAGTAACTTTTACGAGATGGTGAACCTGATGGCAGATACCGGCGTCCTCTTCGCTGTATTTCCCGAGCTGGAGAAACTCACCGAACCCATAGAAGGGCTTGAGATAGACGTATGGTCCCACACACTCTTGGCCCTCCGAAGGTTAAACGTGGCTCTTAACACCCTGGAAGATGGGCCCTTTACCTATTACTTGCACCGAATGGATGCTGTACGGGATAGGGAGGGTAGGTTTATACTCGTTATGGGTACGATGTTTCACGATGTAGGTAAGCCAGCCACGTACAGAATGGATGAAAAGGGTGAGATAAGCTTTCACGGCCACGACTACGTAGGATCGAAGATCTTCAAGAGGGTGGCTAAAAGATTGCGTATGAGTAACGAATTGGCTGAGAACATAGCTCTCTTGATAGCCGAACACATGCATCCTCACCTTCTGGCCACACCCGATGTAACCCGCCGTGCACTCTTTAGGTTCTATAGACGTACCGGTGTATGGGCTTTTCCTACTATCCTTTTGGCTTATGCCGACGCCTTAGCTACCCCTCTAAGGGCGGAGGGGGTAGCTGGACAGCTACGACTAGCCCGCAAACTGGAGAATCTGCTTCGAGATATGGAGGCGGAAAGAAACAGACCCCCGCGCCTCGTAACGGGTCACGACATTAAGGCCCTTGGCCTTCCACCCGGTCCTATTTACAAAAAAATACTGAACGAAATAGAGGAGCTGCGGGCCGAGGGTGTGATAAAAACGAGAGAAGAAGCCTTGAAGGTTCTAAAACGTCTGGTGGATGAAACCCTAAAGGAGAACGTCACCGATACCTGACCGTGACTTTTGGAGATATTTCTATCTGGCGTTGTATTTCACGTAGATCGGTAGTTCGTATATCCTCATAAATTCCCAAGCTTTCCTGGATTGAAGGTAGCTTCCCAAAGAGGTAGTAGGTAAGAGCCGAGTTAAGGGCTACGCTTTCGGCTTCTTCGTAACTGAAGATAAACTCACTTTTGAGCATTCTTTTGACCCTTTCCAAAGAGCCTTCATTGGGTTCAAAACCGATGAGAATATCCAATATGGCGTGTGAAGGTACGTGATTCCCGGCGGCTACTTCTCCGATAACCGCCAATACGTTTCCACCGGAGTATTCGTAGTTGCGGACGCTGAAGAGTTCCAAATCACCGCTCTCTACCAAAGGCCATAGAGGGGAGGATCTCTCCAGGTCCAGCATCCTTGTAAACAGATTCAAGGCGGCATTGTAACGTAAAGAGGGTTCCTTCAATCTTACGGCTAAGATGAAACGCCTCGGTCGGTTTGCCCTTACCTCCACCTCCTTGTACCATGAATAGGGGGCATCGGAACATTTAAAGGGAATTGGAGTAGAACGGGGTGATAGGGGGGAGAAGAGATCTTCAACCATGTTACGTACGGTTTCAAACTCATATGCCGTGGCTATTACCAACAGGGCGTTATTCGGTCTGTAAAACTTACGATAGAACTCCTGGACATCTCCGAGCGTGAGATTCCGAACGTCTTCCAACCAACCACTTACAGGGTTAGCATACGAAGAGTCGGGCCACAGTTGGGCAAAAACCTCCGTCCAAAGAAGTTCATCATCCTCGTTCTCGCTCAAAAGATGCTCCTCAACTATTACCTCCTTTTCAGCCTCAAAGTTTGATAGAAGGAGATTCTCCATCCTATCCACTTCAAGACGTAGGAGATCCTTTAGACGTTCCTTCGGGACCACCGAATGATACACCGTTATATCTCTATCGGTAAAAGCATTGTCCTGTCCCCCCCAAGCGTCTATATACATACTAAAGGGAGCGTAGTTAAGGGATCCGTTAAACATCAGATGTTCCAAGATGTGGGCCACTCCCGTTCTACCGGGAGGATCATGTATGGATCCCGCCTTGTAGAGAAGTGCTACCGCAGAGATCTCTTCGGGATAATGGTGCCAGAGCAAAGTCAAACCATTTTCAAGGGTATGAAATCGTATCCTATCGCCCCATTCCATGTTTAGAGAGGTCTTTCCAGCTTACGGAGTCTGTTTAAGGCGTCCTCCCTTCGCTTACCTTCAGGATGGAGTTCTATGATCCTTCTATAGATCTCACTCGCCTCCTCCTCCTTGGATCGCATTTCATACACCAAACCCAAGTTGTAGAGGAGTTCCTCATCGTTGGGTCTTTCGTCAAGGGCCTTTTTTAGGAGACGCTCCGCCTCCTCGTACCTACGGTTCAGAACATAGAACTTCACCTCTTCCAGAACGCTCTCAACTTCCATGGAGCTTCCAATTCTAAGGTCGGATTTGAATTTTCAAATGAGGGGTTTGCGGTTAAACTTCGGGGGTATAATCATTGCCTATGTACAACCGTAGAAAAGGGTTTATTAGATGGGTCTTCGGAGGAAAGTATAACCTTGAAGCCTATCTCTTTCTTCTTCATCGTATAACGGGTATAGCTCTAGCCTTTTATCTACCTCTTCACATAATCGTTACCAGTATGAGAATATTCGGGCCGGAGACTTGGAAAGCTACTATGGAGAGAGTGGCCCATAATCCCATAGCCCATATCGGTGAGTGGCTTTTGGTGGTCGCTGTAGCTGTTCATGGATTAAACGGCCTGAGGCTCATCTTTACCGAGCTGGGAATGTTCATAGGTAGGCCTTCCCGTCCTATATATCCCTACAGGAACTCCATAGATCGTCAGAGGGTGCTTTCCTGGGCGGTGATGGTCTTGAGCGCCGTTTTCATAGTTTGGAGCCTGTTTGCTTTCTCACCTAAGCTGTTTCATTGATGCGATTGTTCTTAGCGGTGGAGGTGGGGGATGAAGCCAAGGAAGAGTTAAAACGTTTGAGTGGTCTTTTGAAAGATAGGTTCCCCCATCTTAGGATGGTGCCTGCAAATAACCTTCACATCACTCTCCGTTTCATAGGGGAAGTTCCCGACGGAATTTTAAGGGACATACGTAAGACACTTTTTGGGAAAAGCCTGGGACGGACGTTCGAAGTTACCTTGGAAGGTGTAGGCGGGTTTCCAAGTAAATTCGGAGCGAGGGTCGTGTGGGTAGGGCTGAAAGAGGCCAACCACCTCAAGGCGTTGAGTGATCTTCTGGATGAGCACCTATCGGGTATAAACCTTCCACCGCGAGATAAACCCTTTCTGGCCCACATAACGGTTGCCCGTACAAAAAGACCCGTGAACGTGGAAAGCTTCTCCATAGGATCGGCACGTTTCAAGGTTAAACGTGTGGTACTCTATCGGAGTATCCTTGCTAAACCTCACGCCATCTACGAGCCATTAGAATACTATTACCTTGATTCTGATTGACACATCCTTTATCCTAACGTCCATACTTTGGAGGACGGCCGTTTGGAAATTCCACTTCTTCGCTGCACCGTCGGATACGCTTTTAATATCCGTTAAGGCCAACGGGGAGATGTCAGCGGTATATCTACGTGAGTTTGGGAAGGAAATCTTACTTTCGGAAATTTATACCAACAGCGTTCTTTGGAGGTACGTTAGCGACACCATCCGCCCTTACACCTTGGAGGTGCAGCACAAGGGTCTGTTGTCGAAGTTGAAGGTCAGGGTATCCATAAAACGTTTCCCATCCCCCCGTTGGAAAGATTTCAACACCCACCTGCGCATCGTGAAAGTCAAAGTACCCTATAAGGATACTCTCTGGGATACCACCTACTCCTACGTGGGTAGATGGGAAGTTTTCCTACCCCCAAAGTCAGATATCTTCTTTGCCGGCACTTACGGTAAGGAACCGATCTTTACCCTGGAGGGACCTACGTCAGGCGTTCTGGTATTCGTGGCTCCTCTCAACTATGACGATTCACTTCGTTTTAAATACGGTGAAGGCTTCTTGGAGAACCCCTTTTATCGTCAGGAGGTTTGCTCCCAATCGAGACCGGGCCATCTTGACCTATACATCGTATCCGCCGAGGAGTACGAGAATGCCAAAAGGGGTTTCCCCTTTTCGTCCATAGACAGGCTCTTGGGGATAACCTACGGATGCTTTTTTGTGCGTTTACCCTCTGGCAGGTACGCTTTTATTTTAAACAACCGTTCCAACGAGGCCATGAACGTGGTGGTGCGCGTGGTTCAAGCCAAGCTCATACCCATAATCCTAACTCGCTATAGGACTATTGAAAAGCCGGTAAGGTGATGGAGGTTCTCTGGGTATTCTCACACTCGAATCCCGTAGCGGCAGTTGCCTGGGGTAAAAGGGCTATAGTTTGCGCCACCATGGATGCCCAGGGGTACGTGTGGTCTGACACCGGTTCCCAGATGAAGGCTCACTTTCGCTTGGGTATGGTGCACCCTAAGGTTGTGAGAGTCATTCCATCGGGGGGAAAGATTGCCTTTGGTGGGAGTAGCATGGAAGTTTTCACACTCTCTGGAAGGTTGCTCTTCCGGTTCAAAAATTCCTCATTTACCAACGACTTGGTATGGCTCACCGACGGCCGCATTCTTGCAGTTCAAAACAAGGGTTTGGTTCTGTGGAATCCGACGACCGGTGAGACCGAGGAGGTGAAAAACCCCCGTGGTTGTGCCTTTAGCTCGGTAGCGGTGGATCCTAAAGGAGGACGATTCGTTACGGGTACCTGCGATGGATCCGTTGACGTTTGGTTTTTGGACACCCTTATACCTTATAAGACGTTCAAATTCAGCTCACCTATAGTGGATTTGGCCTGGAGCCTTGACGGAAAACTCTTTATCGCCACGGATGAGAGCATATACATATACTCAAGCGAAACCTGGCGAAGGATAGGGGCAATTGACCGGGGAACCTATGGGATAAAGTTCATCTCCGTCTCCTACAACGGTCGCTTCGTAATCTATGGTGGTCAGGACAAGACACCCCGTCTTTATGATCTTGAAAGGAACGTTATCTACGAGGGGCCTCCCTTCTTCCACTGGGTAATGGACGGGGATTGGGAGGACAGCGGCTTTCGCTTCGTTATGGTTGGGGCAGATGGGCAGGGTAGGGTATTTAGAGTGAAGCCCGAATATCTGGGTCGTTGAAGGGAGGATTCAAACGGTTGGATTTGGAATTTTGGGAGCGACCTTAAAATAAACGGCCTTGGAAAGGGTGGAAGTTTCGGTCATAGTTCCCGCCTACAACGAGGTTGAAAACGTTCTACCACTGTATGAGGAGTTCAACGAGTTTTTTAAGAAACACGGTATAGATAACTGGGAAGTCATTTACGTAGACGACGGGTCAAACGACGGCACCTACGAAAAGGCTATAGAGCATGCTCCTAACTATCCCTTCGTGAGGGTTTTCAAGCACGCTAGGAACTTGGGAAAAACAGCTGCCATAATAACAGGGTTTGAACACTCACGTGGTCAATATATAGCCATATACGATGCAGATCTCCAGTTCATACCGGAGGACATACTGAAGATGGTGGAAACGATGAAACGGAAAGGATACGACCTCGTCACAGGTAAGAAAGTAGGGGAATACGAGAAGAAGCTCGTTTCCTCTATATACAACACTCTAAATCGCATACTTTTTAAGGTTCCGGTATCAGATATGAACTCCATGAAGGTCCTCCGTAGAGAGGTCCTTGAGGATATTCCGTTGCGCAAGGAGTGGCACAGGTATATGGTCGCTCTCGCCTGGGTGTATGGGTATTCGGTAGGGGAAATTCCTATAACACTGCGTCCAAGACGAGCTGGCCGGTCGAAGTATAGGGGTATAGGGAGGGTGTTCGTGGGCTTAGCTGATTTAGTGGCTGTCTGGCTTTATACGACTTTTATCAGCAAACCGCTGTTGACATTCGGCTCGGTGGGGTTGATTTTTATATCCGCCGGGATAGTGATCGGTGGAGTCGGTGTTTGGATGCGTTTGCACGGCCACGGTTACAGACCCTTGCTGTTTTTGGTCGTTCTGCTTTTGACGATTGGAACTATCTTTTGGGTACTGGCCCTCTTGGGAGAGGTCGTTGCATCCGTATACGACGAGATCAGAAAGGTACGGCGGTTGGTAAAAGGTAAAAAACAGTCACCCCTTTAAAATATCCCCACATCGTGGAAGTTATAGATACACTGTTATACGAGGATATCGACGCTTTGGTGAGGGTCCTTGAGGGTGGAGGTGATCCAAACGCCACCTCGGACGGAAGATCGCTTCTGTGCGCCTGGTTTGAGTCCCCGGTTCTACCTCATCCTGACCTCCTCCGTGTATTGGTGGAGTATGGAGCGGACCTTAACGCTCATATCTTGCTCTACGGAATGGAAAGACCCGACCTCTACATCACACCGCTGAACTGTCTGATAGACGGATGGGTAATGGCCAAAAGAAGCAGTTATGGAAAAGATATACGAGTGTTCCCCGAAGTCTTAGTCGCCATGATAGAACTGGGAGCCAACCCCTACGAGGCCACCTTAAGTGCCTACGGACAGGCTGCCCTATACGGATATGCTTCTATTTTGGAGACGTTACATGGAACGGGCTTCCCTATAGAGCTACCCGTGGGTTTGAGAGTGGGTCCCGTGCCACTCGTAACGATGGCAAAGAACAAACGCATAGCGGAGACGTTGGTGAGGTGGGGAGCCGATCCCTTACAGCGCGATAGTATAGGCCGTAATCCTCTCTTCTTCCTCCTTGATACCGTGGAGAGGTCACCAGTTCATATGAACTGGAAGGTGGCACCGGTTTCACTTCTGCGCTATCTGATAAAGATGGGAAACGACCCCCATGAGAGGGGGAACCAAAACGAGAGCTTGATCCATGCGGCGGCGAACGGGGGGAATCCCAAGGCTCTATCCTATCTGCTCAAGATAGGGCTTAGAGCCCAAGACAGGGACCATGTCGGAGATACCCCCCTTCATTACGCTGTTCGCCAGAGATGGTTGGCCCTCATAGAGGGAGGATTGGATGTTATAGATCTACTGATTGAGGCAGGACTCCACCCCGACACCCCTAACAGTGATGGTCTAACCCCTTTACAGCTGGCCATATTGCTCCATCGTACAGGAGCGGCGACGCGTCTTCTTGAGATGGGAGCTAACTCCAATCTCCCTTATCCGGACGGTCGCACTCTACAGGAGGTCTTCAAAGAAACCTACGGGGAGGAGGCATTTAAGTTACCTCTGGGTGAGCGTATTTTGGGTAAGAAGGAGAAGGTTATACTGAAACCCTCCGTTCCGGAGAGAGTCAGATACGTTAAGGAACTCGCCAAGAAGTTGAAAGGGGTACCCTTTTCAAAGACGGAAGTCATTCTTATCTATCCGGCTCCGGAGCTATCGGCCCGGAATCATATTATGAGGTTGGGAGGAAAACCGGTAGGTGTGACGCAGGAGCGATGGCCTACGGCTCCCCTGGAGGTTCTAAAGCGACTATATGCTGAACACGAAGGATCTCTACGGGGCTTTAAGAGGTGGCTCAAGGGTAGAGGAAACGGCGATAGATTGCCCATGGAACATCTGCTAACTTTAGACCTCACTCTCCTATCCACACCTCCCAAAGGGGTCCCCCCCGGAGCCAAAACCCTAAGCGTATTCTTACCCGTTTTGGAATTCGGTTTGGGGGAATACCTGGCGGATAAAAACGTCCCTTCGGAGGATTTCTATGCCTTGGTCTACGGTTACGACGACTCCTCCGAAGAATGGGAAGATGGAGGTGCTGTACCCCTTTTGGCCGAAAAGGTAGAGGTTCCCCACGTCATCTTCACGATGAAAAAACGAGATAGGGCCGAGCTGTCCTCTGACAAGGACTATGGGGAAATCTTACCCGGTGCCTCCGAGGCTGAAATGGACCTCTTTCTCACCCTCTCCTCTGAAAAACGTGTGAAACTCCTACAGAATATGGACCTTTTAAAACGGGCACTCTTTCAAAATTCATATGCGGGAGGCTATCCGATGTACGTACAGAGAGAGGAGGGTGACCTTAAATCTTTTATCATGCAGTTTTCAGAGGAGATAACGGAATGGGGAGAACTCGTCTGGATAAACTTCGGAATGGCCATCTACTACGTCTTCTCTGACCGGATGTTTGGCCAAGCTATGTGAAAAGATTTAAGCATGGTCGTAGTCTTTAAGTTTCGCCAGGATACCATTTATCTCCCGGTAGAAGCTCTTATTCCCCTCCCAGATAACTCTCACAACCGGTTCCGTGTTGGAGGGCCTTATGTGTATCCAGTTGTCGCCATCACGAAAGTAATAACCGTCGGTTCTATCCAAGTCAAAGCCCGATACGACCTTCTCGAAGGCTCTCAACACCTCTTCCATGGACATTCTAAGCTTCTCCTTGCCGATACGAACATCGGCGAATACCACTTCCTTTGGCACCTTACCTTCCAAAACCAGTTTACTTAGCAGGATGGCAGCCAAAACACCATCTCTACCCTTGCTAAAAGGTGTGTATATCAGACCGCCGTTACCCTCGCCCCCCAAGATACTTCTTCTCTCCTCCATTCTCTTTATTACGTTGGCTTCCCCTACCTTATATCTTTCAACCGATATCCCCATCCCTTTAAGAATCTTCTCGCTCAAAGTGGAGGTAGAGAAGTTCAGAATCGCCCTGTCCCCCACCGGCAAGTACGTGGCTGCGGAGTATAGTGCCAAAGCTGTGGTATGTTCCTCGCTCAACATACCCGTACCTTTCAACCCCACGATGACTCTGTCGCCGTCGGGATCGTAACCGAACCCTACATCGTATAGCCCTTTCTTCAGTAGTATATCCATCTCAACAAACCTTTCGCGCTTCGGTTCTGGATCTTCAGGCAAAGGTCCCTCTTCTGTACGGATAGCAAACACGTCAGCCCCCAAACTTCTAAGGAGTTTCGGAACCCAAGTCCCCGTCGCTCCATTTTGAGAATCGACCACCACGCGAAGCCCCCTAAGATCGTAAGCTAAACCATCTAAGGTTTCAAGGTAGAGCTGAAACACCCGTGCCGAGCTGTCGTAATACTTACCGAAACGGTTGCTGGCCGGAGGAGAATCCAACTTTTTCACGATAAGTGCTACCTCTTCCTCCCGACTTAAACGATCTCCGAAGGCAAACTTCAGTGCGTTCCAGCGGGGAGGGTTATGGCTGGCACTGACCATTATGCCACCGGCCATACGTGTCAGGTTCAAAAGACGTAGAAAAGCCGGCGTAGGTACTACGCCAAAGTTATGGGTTTCACTTCCCGACCACATAAAAGCTGCTTCAACTATGCGTGCTATGGCAGGACCACTTTCACGGGTATCCCTCGCTATGGCCAGAGGCTTCCCATCGAAGAGTGAGGCAAAAGCCAAGGAGTACCTGGCGATGATCTTAGGGGTTAGATCCTTTCCCACCAGACCCCGCAGGCCCGATACACTAAGCTTCACTTAAACTCTGCCTTTATGTCCATTATCAGATCCTTGATGCGGACGGTGTCGGAGAAACCTGGAACCTCTAAAACCGTACTCACCAAGACATATACACCTCTCTTTTCAACGGCGGCGTCCAAGGTGGATACAGCCTCATCTTCCAGATAGCTTTCATAGCTAACCTCCTTACCGGGTGTAGTCTCGCCTTCTATGAGCTTACTCCACTTGGACAGATCCACCGTATCCGAAAGTGAGTATCCGATCCCCTGAAGGGCACCTCTGTAGAAGTTACAGGTTGTGGTGTCAGCTGTGCAGACAAACTGGGCATAAAGTTTTACACTGTCGGGATCCTTAACCACCTTACCTGTATCCGAGAAGAATATATCGTAGGATACGCGTAGATTGGCCGAATCCTTCCAGCTTACCCTAACCTCCTTAAAGCGTACGAACTTTTTGCCCTCTGGTACGTCGTTCAAGGGTATGTACTTTTCGGCGTAGAGGCGGAGAGTACCTGAGGGTATGGAGCTACCGATGATTGGGAGATGAAATCTCTGTGGATCGGTCCGTATATCCACCGAAAGACCGCTGCAAGCAGCTATCACCAAGAACAGACCTACCGTGACCCAAACGATCCTACGCATGTTTTTATTCTAAGGTGGTAGCGAAGTTCTTTCCTTCCCTATAATCCACCGATGCTCCTCATACCTAAAACGAGATTCAGCCGGATTCACATGGTGGGGATAGGGGGTTCTGGCATGAGTGGGATAGCGGAAATACTTCACAGGTTGGGGTTTGAGGTTCAGGGTTCGGATCTTTCTCCTAAGGATACCACCCGTAGGTTAGAAAGCCTAGGAATAAGAGTATTTTATGGCCATAAGTACGAGAACGTTAAAGGAGCCCATATAGTGGTATTCTCTTCTGCTATACCACCCGACAACCCCGAACTTCAGGCCGCCAGAGATATGGGAATACCTTTGGTTCAGCGGGCAGAGATGTTGGCCGAGCTTATGCGTGTGAAGTTTTCTATAGGTGTGGCCGGTGCCCACGGTAAGAGTACGACGACCTCCATGATAGGCCACGTTCTAAAGGTCCTTGGGACCAATCCCACCGTCATCGTCGGAGGAATACTACGGGAGGTCAGTAGCGGTGGTTTGTACGGAAGCGGAGATTATCTGGTGGCAGAGGCGGACGAATCCGACAGGTCCTTTTTGAAGCTACTTCCGAGTATAGCGGTGATAACCAACATAGACAGGGAACACATAGACACCTACGGAAGTATGGCTAACTTAAAGTTAGCCTTCATAGATTTTGCCAATCGGGTGCCCTTTTATGGAGCGGTCCTGGCTTGCGGAGATGATGAAAACACCCGGCATATACTTCCTTTCGTTGAGCGTCGACTCTTCACCTACGGCTTGGATGAGGGCAACTTCTTTCGGGCCGAGAACGTTCAGCTTGAAGGCTTGAAATCTCTTTACGATCTGAGAGTGGGGAGAAGAAGCGTAGGTAGGGTTAAACTCAACGTTCCTGGCCTGTTTAATGTAAGAAACTCCTTGGCTGCTTTGGGGGTCGCATGGGAATTAGGGTTGAACGTCAAAGAGGCGGCAGAGAGCCTAGAGGACTTTAGGGGTGTAGGTAGGAGGTTTGAGATAAAGGGGGAGATAGGAGATGTTAAGGTTATAGATGACTACGGCCACCATCCCACGGAGATAGAGGCTGTCTTAGATGTGGCTCTTCGACTAGGTAGGGTGGTGGTGGTGTTTCAACCTCACCGATACACCCGTACCCGAGACCTATATAAGCAGTTTGCGGAGGTTCTATCCAAGGCTCACTTCGTTATACTTCTGCCGGTCTATCCTGCTGGTGAAAAGACGATACCCGGCGTAGGAAGTCACCTGATATATGATCACCTTAAACGCCTTGGATACGAAAACGTGGTGATGGTAGAGAACAAGGAGGAAGCCGCCCGCATAGCTTTGCAAAAAACAAAAGCCGGCGATATAGTACTCCTGCAAGGAGCCGGCGACGTGTATAAGGTGTGGAACTATATGCGTCGCACGAAGGCAACGAATATGTCGTAGAGGATCTTTAAGGATGTGATGTCAACCCACTCGTTATCGCCATGAATATCACCTCCCTCCGGATATATCATCATAACGGGGATACCTTTTTTGGCGAAGAAACGCCCATCCGTAGCACCATGGGTTCTACCGAATTTAACCTCCTTTAAGACCTCCCTAACGGCCTCTATGAAGGCTAAGGATATAGGATGGTTCAAATCGGTTGAAAAAGGTTCCCCTTCCGAAAGAATTTCCACCTTGGCTCCGTACTTTTTGGCCACATACGTTACGGTGTTCTTTATTTCTTCCAACGTATAAGGCGGTACGAACCTGAAATCCAACTCCATACGAGCGTTGGGAGGAACTTGATTGACCTTTTTGCCGCCTTGAAACTTGCCCAAGGTTAGAGTGTTATGCCAGTGTTCAGGATCATTAGATTTATAAAGGAGCGTTCCCTTTATATCCTCGTAGAATCTCAAAGCCTTCTCTATGGCGCTTTCACCCAACCAGGGCATGGAACCATGGGCCGGTTTCCCTTTAAACTCGACCGCAAAGTGCAAGGCACCCTTCTCGTCGGTTATGATGTGGAAATTCTCACCGGAGTCCGGTATAACGGCAAAATCCGAGGAGAAACCTTCGTCCTCCAGTAGATACCTCACACCGTTGTCACTTCCTATCTCCTCGTCTGTAGTAAGCATGAGAGCTATATCCGGCTTGGCCCCACCTTCGGCTAGGTCTTTGAACAACTTCATCATAACTGCACAGGGACCTTTCATATCTAAGGCTCCCCGGCCGTACATACGGCCGTCCCTCTCCTCTGCTATAAACTGTTCTCTTCTTCCCGGAACCACGTCTAAGTGGCCTGCAAAGATTACCTTGAAGTGCCTATCCCGATTGCTTCTTTTGAAGCTGACCACTATGGAAGGTTTTTCGTTCTTTAAGAAGCGGTCTATCCGCAAGTTGGGGTGTTCTAGATACTTCTCCGCGTAGTTTATAACGGCCATCAGTTGATCCGGTCTCTCCGCTACCGTCTCAAAGTGTATGAGGGTCTTCAACAGGCTTCTTAGAGGGTCCATAACATGCATTCTACGGGTGTAACGGATCTCCCAATTCCCCTCCCATGAAACGCAATATAAGCGGCGCTATCGTATCGTAGGTCCTCGGCTGATTGATTGGAGGCCAACCGGCTAAAAAATCCCATATTATGTTTCGCCCCAGATACTGGTTATGGGTACCTTTTTTCATCAATATGAGCGCACGATCGTTCGTAGCCCTATCAAAGATGGGTCTCTGGTGTAAGGGTAGGGGGGTTAGGAAGTCTTTGGCGCCGGCAAATATGAGAACTGGAATTTTTACCCTCTTCGGTTTCGATAGGGGAGGTAGATAAGGCGACAGCAATATCAAACAGTGGGCAGAATCCGAAATTTGAAGAGCCACGAAGCCTCCCATGGAATGTCCCATGAAGCATCCTGATCGGAGTTTTAGAGAGTCCTTCAGTTCATACAGTAGATCCAAGGTAACCTCCGACAGTCTCCCCACGTTGGCAAAGATATGCATGTTGTAGTAGGGTGCTATCACAGTGTAGCGAGCCTCGGCCAACTTAAGAAGTAAAGGCATGTAATCCTCCGGTTTCATCAACGAGCCATGGATAAAGAGGACGTACTTGCCATTTCCCTGTTGAGGCAACAGTACCAACGACTTCAAAGCTGCCGTGGTATAGAGGGTCTGAAAGATGACCATACACTTAGTTTAAGGTGGTTTGCCATCTCTCTTTTCCGCACGGTCAATCCCCATCGCTCCACCACCATTTGAGGAAGTTTCCCAGCAGATAGAGGGAACCGGTTATCACGGTATTTCCATGGATCACGTTCTGGATGGCCGAAACGTCGGATAGTACCGAACACCTACCGTGTAACGTATAACACACTCTGGCGACGTTTTCCGCCTCCTCGCTCCTTCTCCATGGGTATCGGGTTATGAAGATCCAATCGGCTACCTCTATGAGATCCTTTAGAAAAGTATGATAATCCTTGCCACGGCTGAAAGCTAGCACAAAGTTGAATCTCGTACGAGGAAATATACGTTTGAGACTCTCAACCAGCATGCGAGAGGATACAGGGTTATGGGCACCATCCACCAGAAGCAGCGGTGAATCCCTTAGAACTTGCATACGACCCGGTACGACCACACCGGAGGGATCAAACTCCACTCCCAGGATCTTTAGGACATGGTAAGCCAAAGCCCCGTTTTCCGCCTGAAACCTGCCCAATAGGGGAAGGGTAAAGATTCTACCATCGGTCTCAAAAGTGGTACCTCTCCTACTTACCTCTAGCACCCTGTGCTTTACGACGATAACCTTACTACCTCTCTCTTTGGCCTTCTTACTTATAACGTCTAAGACCTTGACGTTGCTTTCTGGTGTTATTACCGGCGAGCCACTTTTTATTATACCCGCCTTTTCTTCAGCTATCTGCTCTAAAGTATCGCCCAAGATTGATGTGTGGTCGTAATGTATGCGGGTTATGACACCCACTCTCTGCAGGACCACGTTGGTAGCATCCAACCTTCCTCCAAGACCAACCTCAAAGACCTGGTAATCGGTATTTTCCTTTAAGAAATACAGGAAAGATGCCGAGGTTATAGCCTCGAAAAAGGTAGTCTCACATCCATCACGTAGTACCTCGAACACCTTACCCAGAACGTCAGCGAAATCCTCTTTGGATATAGGAGCACCGTTTATTTGGATTCTCTCACGAATGCTTAGCAGATGCGGGGATACATTCAAGCCCACCTTAAACCCGGCATTCCGAAGCGCCCGGCTAACCATGTGGGCTACGGAACCTTTACCCTTGGTTCCGGCGATAAGGATTGGAGCTTTCAAACGCAAATGGGGATCTTTTAAACATCTCAGGAGCTCTCTAAATCTTCCAATATCTTTAACAAATCCCTTCTTACGTTCGTAGTTGGCCAGTCTGTGTAACCGGAGAAGGACCCCGTGATAGTTCAAGGAAAAATTGTAAAGTCGCCTTTAGATGAGTCCTCTCGTTCGTCTCATGAACCACTCGATCCACGCCATCAGGACAACCAAAACGAAGAGTAACTGTAGGGAGGATAAATGGAAGTTCCGTCCGGATCGCCGACGCATACCGGCGATAGCACTGTCGGCGTCGTTGAATATGATACCGTTGGAGATGGTCGCCAGTTCCCCCAGCAAGGTGGTATCCACCTTCAGATATACCTTTTCGGCAGGTGTGGAACGCAGAGTTATCCGTATACTATCCGATCCCAGCGGTTTGGATTTTTTGAAAGTCCTCACTATAAACAGGGTGTCGCCTTTTTTCACTCTTCTATGAAGCACGTACATACCGGTTATCCTAAAAGGTTTGCCCCCGTTTAGTGAGACTTCCATGGGAAAGGGGGGAAAAACGAAGAGACGGAGTAACTCACCGGGAGCATATAATGGTTTTTCGGTATAAATATCGTAATCCTCCATCAGGAACTCCTGAAGGTACCTAACGAAACGATCGTAGGCATCCGGATCAGCTAGCCAAACCTTCCAGATGTTAGGAGAAAGGATAAACAATGCGTTTCCTTTTGAGGCTATAAGTGGGAAACGTCCTGTCTTCTCATATACGTGATCCGGTTTAAACGGTAGCTCATAAAGTATATCCAGAGGGGGTGCCTTACCGCTCAGATAGAACTTGCTTTTCATTTCGCGAAAGGCACTGCGCCTGCCTATAACATAAAGCGAAGGTCTATTGGGATCTATAAGATCATGGGGAGGATCGACTGCCACGATGAAGGAAAAGTTCTTCAAATTCACCGTATCCTCGCGCATCAGGAGAAAATGAGCCTGTGGTATTTGCCAACGTACGAATCTTATCGTGGGGGTTAAGCTCCATGCTACCACACCCAACCCCTTTGGGCGGCGGGCGTACAGTTTGAAAGTTACCGTATCTCGGCTGGAGGTAATCTCAACCCTCAAGCCGCTCCTTCTGACAGGAACCGAAAAATTGGCACTATCCTTAGCCCATTTCCTGTAGGTTTTACCTTCATAACGTAGAGAGATGGTATCACCTTCCGAGTTGGAAAGCTGCACCGTTATGCGCGCCTTTTCGCCTAATACTGCTGGATTTTTCATCCAGACATGGGTGATCATAGGCGGAGGAGAATGAGTCTTGGGAACCAAAATGTTTATCTCACGGTCGTAGGCTAGACTTACGGGATCTCCGGAAGAATTGTGAGCACCGTCGGATACCAGAAGAACAGGCGAGGAAGCTCCCTTGAGGGCGGTATAGAGATCGGTTAAAGTGTCCGATCCGAAGCGTTTAACTTCGAAACCGGCCTTCTTAAACTTCTCCTCCAAAGCGAGGAGGGTGTCAGTTGTAAACAGCGTTCTCGCGCTGTAAGAAAAATCCAGAAGCACCTGAGTTTTTGTGGGTATCCTGAAACCCACATTGGAAAGGAGTGAGACGGCCAGGACTACCCATAAAAGGCGCAGCAGAAGTAAGGCTATTCTCTCCCTTTTCAAATTTGCCTCTTTTGAAGATCAGACGATTTCATACCACCTTACGCAGGGCATCTACCGGTTTTAAACGGGCTGCAGCCATAGCCGGGATGAAGGCGGCGACAAGGGATATAACGAAAGTGAGGATCAGAACAACCATCCAGTCGGTTATCTGCGGTTTGATCGGGACATAGTCTATCATATATACGTCTGCCGGTAGTTTGACCAAACGGTAGGTGTCCGTTACGTAGGATATACCCCATCCAAAGAGGGATCCCACAGCGGCACCTACTATGCCTAAGATTCCTCCCACCCCCGTGAAGGCAGAGGTTATATCCCACTTGGTGAAACCCAAAGCTTTCATCAAACCTATCTCCCACCTTTTCTCCAGAGTTAGCATCGTTATAGAGACCACTACGTTTATGGCGGATATGAAGAGAATTAAAGTAAATGAGAGCGTTATGGCTAACCGTTCCATACGAAGTGCGGCGAAGAGGGTTCTGTTTATACTTTGCCATGAGGTACATGCATAGTTACGCTGAAAAACCTTAGCACAGTACTTATCGGCCTTGTAAGGATCAGGAACATATCCAAAGATTAGAGGAGTTTCATCCTCGGCCAATCCGAAGAGCTTTCTACCCGTTTGGAGATCAAGGATCACGGTTTGGTCGTCGTGCATCATCAAGCCAGTTTCGTATATACCCACCACTTTAACCTTGAAGGGGATCATTTGGGGGCCGAAGGGGGTTTTGCGTAGGCTCACCAATTCAATTTCGGATCCTGGATCTACCCCAAGGCGTGACGCCAAGCTCACACCCAGAAGTGCTCCTCTCTCAATCTTACCGGCCACCATGTAATCCTTGAGCTCCCTTTTAACGTGCGTCAGATCTTGCGCCCTAACCACCACTCCGTCAAGGGAGTTGCCTTTATGGATTATGACCTTACCCAGGATGGCAGGGGAGGGTTCTATGCCCAACGATCGCAGTTCTGCCATAACCTCCTTCAAATTTCTAAATGGAACTCCCATCGGATGGGTTATATGCATATGCGGCTGTAGGATCAGAATACGACGTTTCAGTTCTCCTTGAAAACCGTTCATTATACCCGTTACTACTATCAGAATGGCCACACCCAATGCTATGGAGAGGACACTCAATAAGGCAAACACCGAAACTACACGGCTTCCACTTGAAAAAATATACTTGCGTATTAAAAACAGGTGCGCTCCCACAGGGAAGTCTATTCTACGGCAGTTTTACCTTCTCGGCCAACTGGGGGTCGGATTTTATCCTTTCTATCTCTTCTTTGGATAGGGGAATAGGTCTATCTCTCTTCGTGTCGACTATACAAAGGAATCCCAACGGTTCATCCTCGTGCGCTATGAGTTGATGAGGCGTCCACGAAGGTATCCAAACGACGTCGTAAGGTTTGACCTCATACACCGTATCACCGACGAAAACCCACCCTTTACCTTTGAGGATGATCACGGCATGTTGATGTTCGTGTTTTTCTAATGAGGAGGCATGCTTAGGTTGAATCTCAAAGTACCTGACCTCAAAGTTTAGACCGTTCCTCGCTCCCAAAAGTACCACCTTTTTGACATAGGGACGGTACCGCATCGGATAACCATCGGGCCAGGTCTGGCCGTCGTAAGGAATATGTACAGGTATTTCCTTGGTCTTTTTCATGGTGAAAATTCTAAACCGTTTTCATGGTCGACTGTACTCTTTCGCACAGCGAGAGTTATTCCAATCGTTGCTCCTTTTATTCTTACGACTGTGAGCCAAGTAATACCTTTTCACTTCGCAAAGGTCCCTTTTAAATGGGTAGGAACGCCTTCGTTGCTTATTCGCCAAGGCAAATTGGCGACCGCCATATCGCCGTTTCTTCGGTTTCACTGTGAGGGTATTTAGCCTCCAAGTGAAACCACTCCATTGGGCAAACGATACAGCAAACTTATGAGCATCTATCTCCCTTAAAATAGAGCCATGCCGATAATAACCGTACCAAAAGCACTAAGGGAGAAGTTAGGGGAAAACGGGAGCGAAGTCTCGTGGAGATGCTACGCCATCTGCAGGAGGAGACGGTGGCAAGGTCCATAGAGGTTTTGGAGGAGAGGTTCGCTCGTAGGCTGGCCGAGGAGTTAGGGGAGCTAAGGAAGGAGTTCTACTTGGAGTTGAGCAAGGTGTGGAAGGAGATAGGTAAGTTGAGGGGAGAGATGGTGGAGAGGATAGAGGGTCTGCGGTCGGAGATGAAGACAGAGATAGAGAGCCTGCGGTCGGAGATGGAGCGGCTACGTACGGAGACCTTTTCCAGGATTGAGAGCTTGCGGTCGGATATAGAGAGCTTACGATCGGATATGAGGGACCTAAGATCAGATATGGAGAGCTTGCGGTCGGATATGGAGAGGCTACGTACAGAGACCTTTTCCAAGATTGAGAGCTTGCGGTCGGATATGGAGAGCTTACGATCGGATATGTGGAGCCTGCGGTCGGACCTTATAAGGTGGATGTTTATCTTCTGGGTAGGTCAGTTTGTGGCGTTGGCGGGTATTTTGATCGCTTTCCTTAGACTCTTGGGGTAGCGCACAATGTACACGGTGTTTTTAAAAGCGACCGGTTGGGGGGATAAATCTACAATTTTGTGATCGGCGGAGGGATTATGGCATGAGTCAGATGGCACCGCTAGCATTATCAATACTTTTATAGGGGGAAACACTAAAACCGGATAAATACCATCTACCTGCACCCTTCCGCGTTTCAGCAATCGCCTGTACAATAGCCTATGCACGTAATAGACGCCCATATCCACACGGAGGGTTTATCCTCCTATGATCTAAGGTTGCTGGCTTTAACAGGCGTTCGTACCATCATCTCCTTCTTTAAACCTTATTACAGGTTTTCGCACGTAGTCTCCTATAAGGACAGAATAGAACGCTTTTTAAGGGTTGAGAGGAGCAGGGTCGAAAGTGTGGGTATAAAAACCTATCTGGCTATAGGCATATCTCCAACGTCCGGCTTGCGGGATCCTTTCTCTCTCATCGAATATCTAGAGAGCTATTTGAAATACGACGTTGTGGTGGGTATCGGGGAGAGTGGCCTTACCGATTACAACGACCCCCTCCAGTTGGAGACGTTGAAGCTCCAGATGGAATTGGCTCGCCGCTTCAGGAAACCAGTGTTTGTGGATCTTCCGGAGGAAAATAAAAAACACGCTTTAAAGCGGGTGGAAAAACTCTTAGACGAGGTAGGTTTAGATGTTTCGTTCGTAGTTTTAACGAACATCACCCCCCTTCTAGCGCTTGATCTGGGCGATAGTGGGTATTGGCTTTCCTTTTCCCTATATCCCGAAAAACCTTTTGTTGAGACCCTACCGGAAAACATCCTAAGAGGGGATTTTCCTATAGATCGGGTTCTTCTAACTTCCAATTTGGACGCCTATTCCCTCGATCCCTTGATCCTTCCCAAGGCACTCTATGAACTTGAGGTAAGGGGTCACTATCTGCCGATGCTGAAGAAGGTTATGGTTGAGAACCCCAAACGTCTCTTTGGGATTTAAAGGGGAGGAAAACCATGAGAAGCTTGGAAGAGGCCATATCCCTCATAAGAGGAGAAAAGGTGGATATAGTCACCTTGGTATTTACGGATATTCTCGGTCGCCTCAAGGGGTTCAATCTTAGCGTGGCCGAGATAGAAAGAGCTTTCCACGAGGGAATCGTTTTTGATGGCTCCTCAGTTGAAGGCTTCGTACGGATAGAGGAGTCGGATCTCATAGCCAAACCAGATCCGAACTCTATCTTCATAGCTCCCGAAAGTGTTAGCGGCCTAAGGACAGCCTACGTGGTATGTGATATTCTCTCACCCAACGGCCAACCTTTCGTTAGGGATCCGCGAGGTATCCTCAAAAGTCGCTTGATAGAGTTAGGCAATGAGGGTTATTCTTACTTCGTAGGTCCAGAGCTGGAGTATTTCTACTTTGCCAGCTCCGAGGCTCCGGAACTCTTGGACGAGGCCGGTTACTTCGATCTTCTACCCTCGTATAGACCTACCTTAGCGAGGGAAGAGACGGTGAAGATACTCCGGGAGATGGGTATAGAGGTGGAAGCCTCCCATCACGAGGTAGCTCCAAGCCAACATGAGGTTGATTTTCGCTACGCCGATGCCCTCCGTGCTGCAGATGTACTGCAAATTTCTAAGATGATCATCAAAGAGATCGGACGCAAACATGGCCTCTACGCCTCCTTCATGCCTAAACCAATCTTCGGCGTAAACGGTAACGGTTTGCACCTCCATATGTCCATCTGGAAGGACGGTGAAAATCTGTTCTACAATGGTGATCATGAATATCAACTTTCAAGGTTCGCCCAGCACTTTTTAGCCGGTATCCTTAAAAACATCCGTTACATAACCTTGGTCCTGAACCAGTGGGTCAATTCCTACAAAAGGTTAGTAGTCGGTTATGAGGCACCAGTATACATATCCTGGGGAAGGTCCAACCGCTCTGCTCTGGTTAGGGTTCCAGCCTTTAAGAAACCTTCCTCCTCTCGTATAGAGCTGCGTTCCCCAGATCCCGGAACCAACCCTTACCTGGCTTTTGCCTCCATCCTGGAGGCGGGTTTTAGAGGGGTAGCGGAAAGAACACCCCTTCCACCTCCGGTCGAACAGGATATCTACCACATGAGTGCCGGCAAGAGGAGACGACTTAAAATAGGTTCCCTTCCCTCCTCTCTCAAGGAGGCCATAGAACTGGCGCAAAGGAGCGATCTCCTCAAGAGAGCCATCGGCGAACCTATGTTTAGCAAGTTGGTGGAGAACAAACTGGTAGAATGGGACAAGTTTAGAACAGCCGTAACGGATCACGAGATAAAAACTTATTTTGGAATGCTGTGAAGAGAGAAAGGGGGGTCTCTTTGACCCCCCCTTAGTGTTCCTCAAGCGTCGTAACCAGGAAAGATATACCCCGATCGGGATAGATATTGGTTAGTTTAGAATGTAGAGGTTCGGCCCTTCCAAAGAAAGACCGGACGCTGGGGTAAATTATGGGCAGTACCACCAGGTCCGGATTCTCGGCATCTATCGTCTTTACCAGGGCATCCTCTGGAGAACCGAACAGTATACGACTTTCAACTTCTATACCCGATTCTTTGGCATCCTCCATCAGATAACGAAGCCCCGTTTCCAAATCCTCCTCGTATTCCAGAAAACCCGTGTCTAACTCATCAACGGGATTCAGCGAGGAGATTATCAAAAGAGGTGTTCCAGTTATGCCCGCGAGGTATATAGCAACCTTAACGGCCCTCCGGCCTGCCGGGGAACCGTCAAAGTAGGCGAGTATCTTACGGAACACTACAGGTTGGAGATTAGCGCCTCGGTGTAATCCGTCGTGGATAGGGGTTCAACCCCCATATGGCGGGCCAGATCGTAGGTGACCTTCCTTTCACCGATGGTTTTGGCTACGGCTTTGTCTATCAGATCGGCCGCCTCCTTCCAACCCATGTATTCCAGCATAAGCTTGGCAGCCAGAATACCGGCTGTGGGATTTATAACGTTTTTTCCAGCGTACTTGGGAGCGGAGCCGTGGACGGGTTCGAAGAGAGCATGGTTGTCACCGATGTTGGCGCCGGGAGCCATCCCTAAACCTCCTACCAGAGCGGCCAGAGCGTCAGAGATGTAATCACCGTTAAGGTTCGTGGTGGCTATCACGCCGTACTCACCGGGGCGAGTCAATATCTGCTGGAACATGTTGTCCGCTATACGATCATTCACCAGAACCTTACCCGGTTGGGGTTCGCCTTCGCCTTCAAAGACGACGCGATCAGCGTACTCGTTCCTTATAAGTTCGTATCCCCAGTCTCTAAAAGCCCCCTCGGTAAACTTCATTATGTTACCTTTGTGCATTAGGGTAAGGACATCGTAACCGTTATTAAGAGCGTACTCTATGGCTTTACGTACCAACCTCTGACTACGGAATTTAGAGATGGGTTTAACACCTATGCCGGCATCTTTGGGTATGGATGTTCCCATCTCGTCGTTTAGAAAGCGTCTGACTTTCTCACATTCCGGTGAGCCGGCCTGCCATTCGATGCCCGCGTATACATCTTCGGTATTCTCCCGGAAGACCACCATGTTGACCTTCTCCGGGTATCGAAGGGGACTGGGAACTCCGGGGTAGTACTTGGCAGGCCTCACGTTGGCGTATAGGTCAAGCATCTGTCGCAAGGCTACGTTGAGGCTCCTGTATCCTCCACCTACAGGGGTGGTTAGAGGCCCCTTGATGGCTATGTGATGTTCCCTTATAGCATCTACCGTTTCCTTGGGTAGAGGCTCCCCCAATCGTTCTATGGCTTTTTCTCCAGCTAAAAGTTCTTTCCACACTATGGAACGTCTTCCACCGTAGGCCTTCTTAACGGCCGCATCAACTACTTTACGTACAGCCGCCATTATCTCCGGCCCCGTCCCGTCTCCCTCTATGAAGGGTATTATGGGATTGTCGGGTATGATTAGGGTACCGTTCTCTAAACGTATTCGTTCGCCTTTCATAAAGTTTTCATTTTAAGGGTGCTTGGTCGCTCTCCAAGAGGATTTCGTGTCCTCGGAAGATCTCGTTGTAATCTATAGGTGGCTTTCCCTCCCTAAGACCGCCTAAGAGGGCATCTATCATGGCCTTCTGTCCCTTGTCTGCGGTTTTAGTTTTGAAACTCCTTTTATCCACCATGGTGTGCCTAAAGTCCGATATTATTATGGTCGTACCACCGGACATTACTTCAATCCTCTCCTTCCCTTCGGGTTTTGAGCCGAAGGTGGAGTAAAGGATGGTTGCCACCGAACCGTCGGCCCACGCGAGATTGATCACGCCTCCATCTCCGGATGTTTGTACATCCCAAGAAGTAGGCAAACCACCAAGATATATAGCGTAATCCACGAAGTGTATTCCCTCCCCCAATAGCCTTCCTCCCTCACGGTATATCCAATGGTTTTTAGGTAATGATCCGGCGTCTATCCGATAGAGCATCTGGAAGGGTCTCTTCAAGGCGGAGCGTAGAGTTACCGTATGAGAGGAAAATCTTCTGTTAAACCCCACCATGAGGAAACCGCCTTTCTCGTTAAGAATGTCTTTTAAAACATCTAAATCCTTAACGTTTATAGCCAGAGGTTTTTCGCAGTAGACGGCTTTTCCATGTTCGAGAGCTTCCGTCACTATGGAGGCGTGGGAACTGTGCCTTGTCATAACGAAGACTAAATCCACCTCTTCCATTTTCAAAATTTCACGATAGTCCGTGGTGTAGATGGGAAAGTTCCAGAGTGAGGCTACGGATTTAGCAGTATGCCCTTGCGAGGTTGCCACGGCTACGAACTGTATATCCTTCCGCCTTTTGAGAATAGGAAGTATGAAACCTTGGGCGTAAGATCCGGCTCCTATGAAGGCTACACCTAAAGTTCCTTTGGTCTTACGAGGAATTTTAGACACATACACCCTCTTAAGGTCCGGTTGACCACCATATTTCAAAACCACACCCACGAAGGGTTCTTTCCGCTCGGTTACAAGAGCATAGGCTTTCGGAGCCTCCTCTACAGGAAACTCATGGGTTATAACGTTGCGCAGGTTCAACTTATCCTCTTCTATGAGTCGTACCACATATCGCAGGTTCCGACCCTCACTCCATCGTACGTATCCTATGGGATATTCGTGACCCAACTCCTCGTAAAGGGGGTCATACCTTCCAGGGCCGTAGGAACGGCTGATCAATATGGATAGCTCTTTGTAGTAAAAATCTTTCCATTGAAAACCATAGTTGGCTGAAGCCAAGGCCACCACCTTCCCCCTATCACGGGCAGCCTTTCCAGCCAGATTTATCACCTTCCCAGTGGAATCGGGGGCTGCGACGAACACCACATCGTAGGCGTTTTCTTCCACCACAGTGGGGGTGGGGAAACCCTCTTTAGCAGCCACATCCCGCCTGAAAGGATCTATATCCATACCCACAGCCTCCACATCCCAAACTCTAAGGAGCCTTAAAACTATCTGTCCCACTACCCCCAACCCTATCACCAAAGCCCTCTCGCCGGGCTGCACACCGGATTGACGTATAGCGTGTAGTCCTATAGAAGCTATAGCCCCGAATGCCAATTCACGTCCTTTGTCCTCTCGGCTAACCTTAACCGCCAGGTTGTGGGGAACGCTCACCACTTCCATATGATAGGCATACTCACCTCCTATAGCCACTACGGCCTCTCCCTTACGAAACGGTCCGGAATCTTCAAGGACTACACCGAAGACACTGTACCCCAAAGGAGATAGGGCATAGGCTCTACTTTTGACTTTGGTCAAAACGAAGTTAAAACCGTAATCTTTGCTTAGGGATAGGAGTTTCAAAATCTCCCTCCCTCTCTCCTGGACGATCTTTAGAGGATTTTTGACCAGGGCAACGGTGTGGCCTTCAGTGCCAGTGCTTATAGCAGAATACAGAACTTTTATGAGAACCCTTCCACTCCGTGGCGAGGGAGGGGGAACCTCTTCCACAACGACCTCTCTTTTGGCTATCCTATAGAAAACACCTTTCATCGTGCTACACTTATGGCCCGTGTCTCACGGATCACTATAACCTTTATCTGCCCCGGATACTGCAGCTCGTTTTCTATGGTACGGGCTATCTCCTCCGAGAGAGCCCTCGCCTCAAGGTCGGAGATCTTTTCGGCATCCACTATGACCCTCACCTCACGTCCAGCATACAAGGCGTACACCTTTTGAACACCCGGGAATCTGTGAGCTATCTGTTCAAGATCATGGAGACGTTTTATGTACTGCTCAATGCTCTCCCGTCTGGCCCCCGGTCTGGCCCCGGATATAGCATCCGCTGCGGCAACAAGGGGAGCTATGAGCGTAGCGGGCTCCACATCCCCATGGTGAGAGGCTATGGCGTTTACGACGGCCTCCTTTTCACCGTAGCGTTTGGCTACAGTTGCTCCCACCAGCGCGTGGGGTCCCTCCTCGTCTTCCACTACTTTACCTATATCATGCAGGAGACCAGCCCGACGGGCATCCTCCACGTTCAAACCTAACTCCGCTGCCATTATACCCGCCAGCTTGGCCGTTTCCACGGAGTGAGCCAGAAGGTTCTGACCGTAAGATGTTCTAAATTTCATCTTCCCGACCAGTTTGATCAGCTCTGGATGCATATAGGGTATCTGTAGTTCAACCAACGTCTCCTCACCTATGTATCGTACATGTTCCTCAAACTCTTCCTCCACCTTAGCGGCTATCTCCTCTATGCGGGCTGGATGTATGCGGCCGTCCTCTATTAACCTTTCAAGTATCACTTTGGCCTTTTCCCTGCGCAGCGCATCAAAGGATGATATAACGACTATCTCTGGTGTATCATCTACTATCAGCTCTACACCGGTTATAGCCTCAAAGGCTCTGATGTTGCGTCCCTCCCTTCCTATTATCCTTCCCTTTATCTCCTCCGAGGGGAGTTCCACTATAGTGGTGGTAACTTCAGCCGTACGGGAGGCCGCGCATCTTTGAATAGCTGTCGCTATTATCTCCCTGGCTTCCTCCTCAGCCCGCTGGCGTGCCTCATCCTTTATTCTCATGGAGAGCTGTGCCGCTTCCAATCGGGCCATCTGCTCCACCTTCTTCAAAAGTTCCTGTTTGGCCTCATCTACAGTCATCTGGGCGATCTTCTCTAATTTGGCCAATAGCTCGTCCTCTGAACGTTTGATACGTTCCTCACGACGGGCTAACTCGCTCTCCTTCTGTCTCAGATCCCTCTCTAAACGGCGCAGATTTTCCTCCTTGCGTCGCAGTCGCTCCTCCTCCTCTCGAAGCTGGTTGCGTTGACGGTTAAGCTCATACCGTTTGCGGGAGATCTCACTTTGGAGTTTTCTCTGCTCCTCCTCTACCTGACGCCGGCCCTTACCAACTATCTCGGAGGCCTCTCTGGATGCCTCCTCCAGTTTTTTCCTCTTTATCTCTTCACCCTCTTCTTTAGCCCTCTTTAGATGTTCCGCATAGCGTTTTTTGCCGAGAAGTATGCCTACAACAAAGGCTGTTATTCCCAAAAGGATGCCTAAAATAGCGACTATCACGCTCATGACAAACCTCCTTCTATTTTCTTGAGTACCTCCTCGGTTATGACGAGTTCTGTAGCCAAAAGAACGCTCGCCTGAGCCAAGATGTTGGAAACCGTCTTCCGGGGATCGTAGGCCCTTTCTATATAACTGTTTATAGTCTCTTCCACGTCGCGAGCAAAAAACTCTACTGCCTCCTCCCACGTTTTACATTCGGTGCATGCTTCCTTAAAACGCCTTATTATCTCTTTTGGTACCCTGAATACGAACTCCTCCTCGTACCTTCCCACTTTTATACGCACCTTAACCTTTACCCGGTCCCTACTGCTCATCGCGCACGTTCTCCAGTATCCTTCGCGCCACCACCAACTCGTGGGCCAACTGGAAGAGGATGTGGCGCACCAGATCCAGATATACCTTACCCTCCGGTTTTATGTTTTCTGCCACCCTCTCCAGTTTTATCCTGACGGCCTCCGGATCCACCGGCAAACTTTCGGGGATCTCACCCACTATATACCTTTTCCCTATCTTGGCCCTAACTACACTCTTCTTCACCCTTCTATTCCTCCAGGAGACCGTTTATTATCTCCTCTGCATGTTTAAGTTCGCTTAACGCTTCGTCCAACTTCCTTTGTAGATTCTCGTTTTCGGCTTTTAAACGCTCCAACTCTCTTGTAGCCTCCTCGTACTTCTTCTTGAGCGTTTTATACTTATCCGCCAATCGCATCACCTTTTGATGTAACCTTTCGTTTTTCTGGTGTAACCTTTCGTTTTCATACATGACCTTACCTCCTTAGGTGAAACCTTCTCTCCAAGCGTTCCGTTATAACGTCTATGATCCGTTGGAGTTCATCGCCGCTTAAGGGGCCCTCTTGAGGACGAATCACGAATCGGTAAGTGAAGCTTCGATAACCTTTCGGTATCCGGTCACCTTCATAAATATCCATCAGGCGAACATCTTCCACCGGTAGGTCCTTAACGATCTCCTTTATATAGGAATCCACATCCTGGAAGAGAACGTCCAGCGGCACCAGGAAGGAGAAATCCTTTACCGAAGGCGCATAAGGTGAAAACTTCCTATACATCACTTCACCCTTCGGGAGTAGCTCCACGTACCAAACGAAGGCTCGCCTGTTAAGATCAAATCGGTTCATGATACGGAACCGAATCGCTCCTATTCCTCCGACCTTCCTATCACCGGAGAGTATATCCGCACTTAAGTTAGGATGGAAGATGGAATCCGATGAAGGTACCTTATAGACGAATTCCCAACCGAACCTTTCCTTAAGGGAGTCCAAAAAGTGTTTGGCGTGGTAGTAGGTGGCAGGTGATCCGATGCCTAAAACTACGAACTTCCTTTCGGTGCCATCTCTTTGGTAGATACGTACTATGGAAAAGAGGGGTACTGGAGGATTTCCCATGCGCTGGTTGTGAGACAGAGCCTTAAGAATATGCAGAGGCGGTGCGTCCGTGAGGTAAGAAAAGGCCCGGTTGAAATCGCTTATCACCCGCAGGGATTCAAAGCCTTCCACCTCCTCCTTGGAGAAGAGGCCCAAAGGGATCACCTCGTAGGCACCCAAACTGGCAAGGTGTACTCTTACCTCGTCCTCATATCGATCACGGGGACGGGGTTGGAGTGGGCTTTCCGGGGGTGGGTCGGAGGGTAGGTTATCGTATCCTATGAGACGAGCGATCTCCTCTATAACATCCTCTTGAAGCCCTATATCCGTCCGATGATCCGGTTCCTTGACGACCACTCCATTTTCTTTGGACTCTACGACCTCTATCCGCAGTTTTCCCAAAAGGGTCTGTAGGTCCTCCGGTATGAAACCCAAGTACTTTCTCAACTTTTCAAATGAAACGAAGATTTTACGGGGTGGTCGTACATCTCCCACCACGTTAGGCCTCCCGTAGGATGCTCCCACCCATTCCTTCAACAGTTCGGCGGCATATACCGAAGCCAGCAAGGCTAGACGGGGACTTACGTTCCTTTCAAATCTCCGTGATGACTCGGTCTCGATGTTCAAGCTGGTCGTAGCGAATCTAACGGCTTCCGGTAGGAAGTGGGCACTCTCGAGATAGATCACCTCGGTATCTTCATAGGTTCCACTGTCAGCTCCACCTATAACTCCCCCTATGGCCAAGGGTTTTTGGGTGTCAGCTATGAGGAGTATGCCTTCCGGTAGTACATATTCCTTACCTTCCAAGGATACAAATCTCTCACCTTCCTTAGACCTCCTGACTATGATTCTTTCAACCACCCTACGGGCATCAAAGGCGTGGAGAGGTTGACCCAAATAGTACGCCACCCAGTTGGTCGCATCTACAGCGGGATTTATAGCGTTAAAACCTACCAAATGAAGCTTGTATCGGATGAGCTTAGGTGTCTTTCCATCTCGCAGTCGTATAACTCTTAGGGTGTAGAGGTCGCAGCGCTCATCTTCAACCTCCACGGGGAAACTCTCGTTTAAGTCAGCCCTCTCCTCTACTCTAAGATCGACGAAGGGTACGTCGGCAAAAGCGGAAACTTCCAAAGCTAAACCTCTAACACTGAGGAGGTCGGGTCTATTGGGCGTTATATACAGATGTAGGACTACCTCGTCCAAGAGCGCCTCTTCACGGTAATTTTTAGGATCCTCTATCCTTAGTAGATGCTCACTTTGGTCTTCCAAACCCAATTCTTTAGCCGATAGGAACATACCTTCGGATGTACGACCATCTATCGTCTTCGGAGGTACGTTGGTCCATAGTAGGATCTCTCCCTCTTCAACGGGATCGGTGGTAGCCACTTTCCTACGGGTGCCCTCTATATCCACCTCCGTCCAGAATATACGTCCTTTTCGAGTGACCTTTAGGGCCCTGGCTGGTAGGATGAGGTCGTAGCTGTCTCCCACCTTTTCGACTTTTTCCACTTCAACACCGCTTCTTTCCAAAGCATCCTTAACCTCATCGCTGCTCAACCTACTTTTAAGAAACTTTAAAATGTCTCCTACCAATACCTTCAATGCGAAAAAATTATACCCGTGAAAAACCGGTCGGGTAGGGAGGATCACGAAATACGTGGGGAATCAAGCATTCGGCGGTGAGGATATGATATTTAGCAACGCCCAAATTCTTTTCGCACAGTTTACAGGCAACGGTTAATATGACCACTTGAATCCTCGGTTTATGTTGATAGAATTCCCATGTTCATTTTGATAGCGACTTTGGGAACGCACGTAGGAACCGCCGTACCTCTAACCAAACCAACGAAAAGGAGAACGGTGACGGACTTTCGTTTGACGTTGGACTTTGATTTTAAGCGGCATCTTCCACTCTAACTAACCCTTTGGTCCTTCCTACCTGTGATAAGGGATCCCGCGAGAGGAAACGTCTTCATCGGCGAAACGAATTCACGTTGTCTAAGGTCGGACCTTCACTTCAGTATCGTTCAGATTCTTGGTGATATTTTTAGCGAAAATATAGGCACTCCGTATATCTGGATGAGGTTTGAGCTTCTCCCACTAGAGGAGCTAATTCCTCATGAAGTACTTTCATCTCCTAGGATGGAGGTAAGGGTCGGTTTGTCTTTAGTGACATAAACGATAATAAAATAGCGCCGGACCCCTGACGATATGCGAAGCCTATTACTTCCTTAGAATTTGCACTTGCTATCCCATTTAAAGAAGGTTAGTGTATTAATTTCGGTTTATTACAGTTACATGCTGGAGTATAGGGCTGAGATAGTTCTTTGGATGTTATCTGGTATTCTCCCTTTCATCCTCATGGCAATTTGGATGAATGCTTCCGACATAGTCACCCAAGGTTTTTCACCCATAGATTTTGCTAGATATTTCCTGGCGGTCTTTATAACCCACCAACTGATCTCCGTTTGGGTGATATGGGATTTTGAACAGGATGTGGTAACGGGACAGCTTTCGCCCTATCTACTTCAACCTATGGATCCCGTTTGGAGATACCTGGCAGCCCACATATCCGAACGTCTCTCTCGCCTTCCCTTTCTCATAACACTGGTCATCATCTTTTTCACCTTATACCCTAAAGCCTTCTGGCTACTATCTTTAAAAGAGATGCTCGTATTTCTACTCGCAGCGCACCTGGCCTTTTTGGTAAGATTCTTCATACAGTACAGTCTATCCATGTTGGCCTTTTGGATGGAAAGGGTGGTAGCTTTGGAAGAAGTGCATTACTTGGCGTTTCTCTTTCTCTCCGGTTACGTGGCACCCTTGGAACTCTTTCCTGAAAGCGTTAGAAAGTTCATAATGCTTACCCCTTTTCCTTATATGGTGAGCTTTCCTGTAAATGTACTTCTTGGACGAGAAATCTCTCCCAGTGGCTTCGTTGTATTAGGCGGTTGGTTCCTACTCTTTTTCCTACTGAACCGCCTGCTCTGGCGACTGGGACTTAAAAGATACTCGGCAATGGGAGCTTAGTATACGATTGCCAAGAACCCCCGCAGATACTCTGCATCGGGGAAGTATACAGGGATAGGGTGATCCGGTGACTGGTGTAGCCGGTACAACACCTTCACTTCCCTCAAGAGGCGCTTAGCTGCCCTTGAAAGTTCATTTTGAAGCAGCTCGTGTGTTATGTGGCGGGAGCAGGAAAAGGCTGCCAAAAGCCCACCCTCCTCAAGAAGTCTCAAGGCTCTATCAAAGAGGGTAAAATATCCTCTTTTAGCTCCATGCGTGTTTTTTCCCTTTGCAAAGGCCGGAGGGTCTAAAATTATACTATCAAATCTCTCGTGAGCTAACACGAAGCTATCCAACATATCAAAGACGTTCGCCCGATAAGTTTCTACAGTGTTCACATTAAAACCGTTATCCTTCACATTTCCTTTAAGAAGATTTAAAGCCTCTACATCTTCATCTACAGCGATAACCTTCTCCACACCGTACTTTAGAAGATGGAGTGTGAATCCGCCTGTATAGGAGAAGGCATCTAAGACACGCTTTCGGCCCGCCATTACACGCCCTACCAACTCCCAATTTAACCTCTGATCCAAATAGAGGCCGGTCTTCTGTCCTCCTAAGGGTACCCTGAACGAGAGATCGTTTATCTTTACCCTTAAATCTCCAGCAAGTTCCTCTCCATAGTGCCAACCTTCGTAAGGTTCTAAACCCTCCTGCCTCCGAGCGTATGAATTACTCTTTTCGTATAACCATCTGTACCCTGCCATCCTAAACCCCTCCACTATCTCTCGCTTGAGTTTCTCGGCACCGAATGAGGAAATCTGAATCACCGCCCCATCACCATAAACGTCAGCTATAATACCTGGCATACCGTCGGCCTCCGCGAAGAAGAGTCTATAGCTTCCCTTAAATCCTAAAATCTCTTCCCTCTCCTTCCGTGCCTTTTGGATGCGACCGTAGACCAAGCCGGCGGTAAAATCCTCTTCATCGTGACTGTAAAAACGTAGAGCTAACTTACCCTCCGGGTTGTAAAAAGCACTACCAAAAAACTTTCCCTTTACGAAAACGGCTGCCTCAAACCCCTGCCCTGTCACCCCCTTGATCTTATCCTTGAAGATCCACGGGTGCAAACCGTAGTCGGAAGGTTTCCCTTTTAGATTCACCCTTACCCGCGGCACGGAGCCATTCTAAGGTTGTAAAACGCCTTAACTCGGCGATAGAATTCTTTCTATGGCTTATCGTGTTAAGGTCGTACGGGAGTTTTCAGCCGCGCATTTTTTGGAAAGTTATCGTGGAAAACCGGAGCCCATCCACGGTCACAACTACAGAGTTGAGGTCATACTGGAAGGTGATTTAGGGGATGAAGGGTACGTGGTAGATTTCTTGGAAATAAATAGTTTTTTGAAAGAAATATTACCTGAACATAGAAACCTTAACGAAATTCTAGGAGGAAAATCTACAGCGGAGATATTAGCCCACTGGATATACGATCGCCTCAAAGAAAGGTTCCCGCAGACCGTAGAAGTCTGGGTTTGGGAGACGGGGAGGTTCGCAGCATCGTACTCCGAAAGATGAGAGTGTTGGCTATAGATTACGGAAGAAGAAGGGTGGGTTTAGCCATAAGCGATCCACAGCGTATGTTTGCCTTTCCCCTTGAGACGGTGGATACCCGCAGGGAGTCTCTTAAAAAAAGGCTACGGAAAATTTTCGAGGAACGCCCATTCGCAGAGGTAGTGCTGGGCTTACCTCCGAGAGAAGAGCTGATCAAAGATGTTAAAGATTTAGCAAGGTGGCTTAAGGAAGAATTCGGCTGTTCGGTAACATTCTGGGACGAAACCTATACCTCCGTAGAAGCCGAAGAACTTCTAAAATCTGCCGGAAAACGCATATCCAGGGAAAATAAACACCTTATAGATAGTGTGGCAGCTTACATAATACTTGCAGAGTATCTTGGAATACCGTTGCCTCTTTGATACGTTTAACTGTTAAGCGGTCCCTTGATTAAAGATAGGACGGATCAGAACGGCAAGGAGAGCGTTTTTAACTCTCCTCTATAGCCGATTATGTGGCTCGCATCAACGACGACCCCCTTTCTGCATCGTGGGAGCTCGTCTCACATCTCGTTGTATATCCGGACAGGGAGGAGGTGGCGAAGGTCCTCAGGCGTAAGCCGTTCGTAATAGTCCGATTGGCAGAGCGTCTCGCTGTATGGCTCGGTATGGATGAGCTGGAGGATATAGAGCTCAACCCTTTCAACAGGCCCTCACCCTCACCCGCATCCTCTTCGGCCGAAGGCAGCAGTCATGAGAAGAACGGAAGGAGGATATGAGGGCTGCACAGTGGTTCTTTTATCGCCTTCTGCCGATGATAATAGAGGCCGGTATCAAGGCAGCCTTCTCAGACAGAAAGGATGTTCCGGGCCTCAAGGAATAGTACGAACATACCTATGAGAGAGAGGAACAGAAACCATCCCCAGAATAGCCACGGATTTACGTATATACCGAGCAGAAGAAAGGCTATATTCACAGCCAGTCCCTTCCACGTACCTAAGAAGGCGAGAGTCATAAGGAATCCCATAAACGCGGGCAATATAAGGAATCCGAGTAGGAGCAGGGCCCCTATTCCCCCTATTCCCATCGCTCCGAACAATCCGATTAACCAAACAACCGTGGCTCCCATACGTAAATTATAAAGATGTTCAAGGACCCAATATTGTTTTTTCGTATATCGTTTAACTTTTAAAGGTATATATGTCACCTTTTAATCCTCTACCCACTATTTGGCAAAAAACCAGTAATGCGGAGATCGGGCACACCGGAGGATAGTACCCTTTTATATAAGAAAGAGTCTTCACCCATCCTAATTTTCGGAGGAACTCGGAACTGGTTTCACTCTGAGGCTATTTGGCCTCACAGTGAAACTGACGAATTGGATAATTGGGAATTCAAGAATGTCCGGCAATAAAGCGTTTTGATCGAAAGATCACTTACGATATGAATCACCCTTGGGGAAATACTTCCTCGTGTGCAAAACTGTGGAAAGAGTTTTCCGGGTTGTGGAAGACGTAAGAAGTATTAATCATCAGACAGAACTAGCTCCCGCACCACGGCATCAAAGATGTGGAGATACTCCACCTTAACTCCCACGGAATCCCCCTCTATTTCCAGGAACTTCATCATTTTCTCCAAAGACTTCCGGCCGAAGTTCTTCACGTACCAACTTAGAGAGAGGGTACCAGTTCTAAGGCCCAAGAAAACCTTCTCAAGTTTCTCTTTTTCGGGGGTTATAGGATCGTGATCTCTCGGTGGGGGAAACTCCTTTAGGTATCGATTCAATGATGGTAAATTGGTGTATCTTAATCCTTTGTCGTTTAAAAAGGAGGAAGCCGAGGGACCAAAACCTCTGTACCACTCCCGTCTCCAGTATATGCGGTTGTGGAGACTCTCGTAGCCGGGGAGGGCGAAGTTGGAGAGCTCGTACCTGCGGTACCCGAA
>JAADCS010000042.1 GCA_013154295.1 Thermotogae bacterium | reverse complement strand
TGCCAAATGTTCTAATCACCGTTCCTTTCACTTCCTACGATTACAAGCCTTCGTTGGAGAGTAAAAGCACGAACATATCTTTGGTTTCACTGTGAGGCCAAATAGCCTCCAAGTGAAACCACTTCATTAACTTCGAGCCGTTCGTACATGCCTGTAGCAAATTCCCCAAGTTGCAAGAAACGGAAATCTTTTAAAGGTTTTCACACTTCCGGTTGTACACGGAAAGGACGTTTATATAGCAAAAGAGTGTAAACACCTCTCTATGATCTCTACAAAAAATTCCAGCAAATTTTTGTTAAAGAAATTCATAAATCGATTCCTACGCTCAGTTATTCTTAGCACCTTGGCCTTAGCCTTAGTTATCCTCTCAAGGAGACCTATTTTCATAAGCATCCTATCCAAAGAGCCGAGTACCGGAAGGGTTGTAAAGGCGCGACTTCCCAAGATTATGGCTTCGCGAGTCATAGTGCCACCACCACCAATGAAAGCATCGGACCAATAAAGAAGTTGAGGACCATCTATGGGTTTAGGTAGAGATTTGATACCTAACCTTTTGATATAAACCACATCCCCCGGATTTCTCTGCAGTACTCTAAGATCATAATTCTTGGATTTTAGGACTTCTAAAATCTCCCAAAACTCTCCGTAACCCTTCCCGTACAAGGCTGACGTCGAGGGGGGGCGGGCCACCACGAGGGGCCTTTTAAAATCACCCAGGATGTTTAAAAAGGATCTATCGGGTCTAAAGCCGGATAGATATACCTCCTCCTTGAGCCCCCTGTACTTGATCACCTTTGAGGAGGAGGCCCCAAAGCGGCGGAGAGCTTCATCGGGAAACCACTCTGGCACGAACACACGATGAGCCAGACGGAAGGCCAGATGGTTGGCAGGCTGGCCGTCATAGTCCATAAAGGTCCAGACTCTTGCACCTAACAGCCTTCCAGATACTATGGCATCATAGGAGTTATGGGAAAGAGCCAAACGTACTTTTTTGTCCTTTAAAAAACCGTAAAGGGCAGATATACGGGATACGAAACTTAATCCTTTGGCGAACTTTGATTTACCTCCATACCTCCCCACAGGCCAAAAGCTATTGAAATGAATACGAGCGAGATTTAGAGTTTCCGAAAAGTCTCTTGCTGTCACCACTACTTTGAATCCCCTTCTCTCCAACTCTTTTACTATCGGCGCAAAAAACATAACATGAGGAGAGTTGGCTAGATCTACCCAGACAGTCCCCCCAATCATCTCAAAACCTCCTCCATATATCGCCGATATGCCTCTCTCTCCTCCGGCGACAGTTTCTCTCCGTTTAAGATTTTGCGATATATCTCCGCTATCCTACGTTTGTCTATCAGAGGTCGTATACGACGCCCAACCACCTTATAAGGTTTTGGACGACGAGCCTCGTACTTGGGTTCAGTCCGTTGCCGTCTTAAGGCTTTGCGCGCTTCCAAAAGGCGTACGGTTATGCGATGGGCCTTTCTCCTTATACGTTCGGCATTCTCCAAAGCGTTTTCAGAGGACATCTCTCTTTCCAACTCTCTCATCTTTTCAACCGCTTCCTCGAGCTTTTTCAAAACGTCTGAAGGCATTCCCTCCTTCCGCATACCCTCCAACATACCTTCTAAAGCCTTTCTCAGTGCCATCTGACGGGCCAACATCTCCGCCAACAGTTCGGAGCTCATGTTGCCTCCTAACTGTTGGGATATACTTTTCTGTTCTCCGGCCATACGTGCCAGCTGACGCATGTAAGCTTCCACGCCGGTTGAACCACCGGAGTTTTGACAAGCTTGGGCTGACGAGGAGGACATCAGCGCTAACATGCGAAGCATACTTTGGGCATTTTTGATGTGGGCTTGCGCCCCTTTCCTATCCCCATCCTCAAGTTCTTCACGGGCCGCCTCCAACTCGTTATACACCCTACGGGCCAGACGATGTAGCCTTGAGGACACGAATACGCTCTTTTGGGCCATCTCTTTTAGGTTCGTTTCCATCTCCAACACCACCTCCTGTGCCTTCTGGATGGTACTGACATCCGCTTCTCTTTCAAGACGCAAATCCGTAAAGACGGAGGCGTCGGCTACTTCGTTAAGTTCTTTTACGAGTTCTTTTTTGCGGCTTTCTACCAGATTCTTGTAAGTCTTTTGTAGGAGATCGGCAGCCTTTTGAAGATTCTCTTTAGCTTGGCTCTGATTCCTGGTAAAGTTACCCCCACCTTCCATCCTCTGTAAGGCTCTACCCATATGAGCTTGAGCTTCTTTCAACAGGCTGTCCACTTCTTTTAGACTCGCGGTATTGAGATCAAAGGATTTACGGAGACTATCCAAAGTTCTACGAAGCTCTTCCAACTCCCTACGTAGCTTAGCCTGTTCGTATCGGGATCTTTTACCTTCCAGTTTGGCCTGTTTTATAGCCAAATCTTCAAGCCTTTCGCCCAGTTCTTTCAACTTTTTCTCTTGTACGTATCTTTCAAGTATCTTTCTGAACCTCTCCAACTCTTCACGTAACTTTCTTTGATCCATACGAAGTTTTTTGAGAGCTTCAGCCACCTTTTTAGGATCCACTTCCCGCATAGCCTTCTGGAGCTCTTTCAACGTTCTATCCATTTCCTCATCCAGGCTCTCTTTTAAAAGACGTTGAAGCTCCATAGATAGGCGAGCTATCTCCGGATCCCTAACTTGGGAAACTATCCTTTCAAGGGCTTCCTTAATGTCCCTGTAAGTCCTTTCACTCTCCTTGATGGCCTCGGATATGTCCCTTCTTAGAACCTCATCCAACTCCTGCGAGACTTCGAGTTCCTCTTGGAGTTCCTTTAAGCGTTTTTCCAGATCCTTAACCTCATCCCCTTTGCGGCTTAGGAGTTTCTCCTTTAATACTTCCTCCGGAGAACGGGGAAGCACAAATAGGGTGTCAGAAAGGCTCATCTTTCCAGCTACATCTACAGCATAAGCTATCACTGTAAGTGTGTCGCCCAAGGTAAAGAGAAGGTCGTAGGAGGCAGCAGGAGTACGTTTCTCTGGCCCAAGAATCTCACGCTTACGTTCACCGTTGCGAAGAATGAACATTCCCACCTCCTTAAGGCCTATATCGTCATAGGCGGATACGACCGCAGGAAGTTCTTCTCCTTCGGCCCTCACCATACCGGAAGGTTGTATCACAACTTTAGGAGGTTCGTCCTTCAGAACCTTTACCCTAAAGGCCACGTACCTAAACCCTCTGCCGTTTCTGAATACTTCCACTCTTACCTCTACATCCCGCTTGAGGGTGTCAGGTAGATTCAAAAACTTAGCTGAATCACCACTGTGTTCTATACGGAGCTGTGAGAAGGTGCTCCCCTCGTAGGTTACATTCTCCCTACGAATGGGCATCTTACCTATACCAGTGTATGCCGGAGGGACTATGAAACCCTTAATGGCGTACAGGACGGGCCTGGGAAGGACTTCCACATAGGCTTCTCCAGAGAAACCTTTAACCTGGAGTCGGTATCTCCCAGCCGGGATACCTGACAACCATCCAGAGCCTTTTACGTTGAACTCATACCTTTTGCCATTTTTTAGAATAAACAGCAGTTGATCATCAGATATTTGAGGGAGCTTTATATTGTGTGCATCATTCGAGCCATATAGCCATACGGTGAGAGTGTCACCCTCTTGGAAAACGATTAACAGGCTATCGCCTTCCAGCAACCTCATCTTATGGGGATGGAATTTAGCCTGCGGTTTGCGAGGGAAACGTACGGCTGCAGGTAGAGAGAAAAAGGCCGCTACGAGCAGAGGAGGGAGGATGAATCTCCAGCTAATAGGGTAGCTTACATCTAGTTTCGCCAGTTCTCTTTTCAGGCGTTCCAAAGATGGGTGCTTTATGCCTCTTTCAACGAGTTCATATAGGGATATTAGCCTTTCCTTGAGGTGAGGATTCTTTTCTTCAAGGTACCATACAAACTTTTTCTTATCCCACGGTCTTTGGCGTAGAAACACGAATCCCAAGATAAGAAGATAGACAGGAATGAGGATGCCCCAGCCTTTGATCGCGAGCAAATAACTCACAACAACAGCGACTGCCCCATAGAGCAGAATTACCAACATTAGGTGGAGACGAAAAATCCTGTTTAACCTCTGCACACGCTTTTAATTTTACGGCAGAATAATCGAATGGCATGATGTCTCTATTTTTATCCCTTGCAACCCTAAAATATAGACTCATGGCTGACATTGAAAAAAAGGAGAGTAAATACGATTCCAAACCCTTCGTTAAAGGAGTGAAAACCTTGGAGGAAGCTGGTAAGGAGGCCCCTAAATTGGAAGGCGTTCCTACCGGTGTGGAGGGGTTAGATGAGCTTTTCTTCACGAGTGAGATAAAGGATGGCAAGGTTCAAAGGGTTCCCCTTGGAGGTATTCCGAAGTATGCGGTGATAAACATAACTGGCGTATCGGACACAGGAAAATCTCTATTGGTGGAACAGTTTGCCGTTAAACGCGCCGGTGAGGGAGAAAGAGTGGTGTTTGTGACCGTAGAATCACCTGCACCTTTCGTGGCTTTGGCTTTAAAGGAAAGGGCCAAGGCAATGGGTTTTAAAGATCTCTCCACCATAGACAAAAACGTGGTTCTGATAGATGCGGCTTCCTACACTGTTTTACGCGAGAGTATGCAGACTCTCTTGGATACTCTGGCGTATGCCATAAGGACCTATCGGGCACAGCACACCGTTATAGATTCTATAACCGGGCTTTACGAATCCAAAGAGATGATGGCCAGAGCTATAGTACGACAGCTCTTTAACTTCATGAAGAAGTGGTATCAAACGGCTCTATTCGTCTCCCAAAAACGTTCCGGCCATGAGGAACTTTCGGCCGAGGCCGCGGGAGGTTATGCTGTCTCGCACATCGTGGATTGTACTTTCGTTATGTCTAAAAAACTCATAATAACCCGTTACGACGAGAGCATCTACGGGAGGTCTATAGGTGAGATGGTGCGTCTTTTCAGAATAGACGGATGCCGTATGTGCGGTCACGACACCGATACCCATTTCATGGAGATAGATGACCTTGGATTGATTAAGATAGGCCCCAGTCTTAAGGTATTACGCAAAAAGGAAGGGTGATGAGTTATAGGTCGCACGTTCCTTCCAGGATGAACTCAAAGGGGAAAGGATACTTGTGCAACGTCCTTCGCCCATTTCCTGGGAGAGAAGGAACTTTCGTACGCGGCGGGAGTCTTCTGACTCACCCTGAAAGTATGCGGAAAGGAGTGTTGCCTATGGGTGGGCGGGTGATTGCGGATGATCCCATCCTTACGGGTGATGTTTTGGTCTGTAGAGTGCGAAAGTTCGGCTACACCATCTTTTGGAGGGTAGATACAGAGAAAAAAGGAGGTAAAACATGCCTATACTAACGCAAGAAGAGATAAAGCGCTACGATATAGACACGATGGCTATACGGGTGTTCCTCAAGGCCCTTGAGATAATAGGGGGGCCGAGGAAACTCATAGAGTACCGCAACCTAACGTGGCTTCCCAGCCTCATGGAGGCAGCCTATGCTGTCGTTCTTCACGACATGGAGATGAAAACCGAGAGTGAGATAGCCGAGTTCTTAGGCCTCACCCGTCAAACCATACGGAACATCCTTCGGGCCGATCCCGAACTCGTTATGAAGAAACTTCAAGGGGAGCTAAAGGAAAGAACTCCACGAGCCCATACGGCCGGAGGTTTGGCCAAAATAGCTTACAGAGAGATAAAGGAGGGTAGAGATCACTTGGCCATTTTCAACTTCGCCTTCTCCGTCGCCTCGGAGGTTTTGGGAATAGTATGGCCCGTTGAGGTCCTACTACGTATAAAGGGGCTTGATTTCCCAGTGGATGAAGAAACACTCAGGAATCGGCTATCGGGCCTACGCATAAAGGACAAGTCTGCCGAGGATATTCTACCTAAGCTCAACTATCCCATAAAGTCACCTGCCGATCTTTTGAAACAGATACGCATGGCCCTGGAGGATTAGGATGATCAGGTACGCGCCGGCCGAAGGTAAGATTTTGGAACTGGTGCGAGGAGATCTTACCCACCAAGATGATCTGGAAGCGGTGGTAAACTCGGCCAACTCTTACCTGACACCGGGGGGAGGGGTTTCGGGGGCGTTGCACCGTGTCGCGGGACCTGGGCTGTACGAGGAGGCAAAAAGATATGCCCCTATAGGGGTGTCGGAATGTATTATAACAGGGGCTTACGGCTTACCCAACCGGTACGTCATCCATTGCCGGGGTCCGATTTTCGGTAGGGATCTACCCTCCGATGAACTTCTGTCTAAGACGTATGAGAATGCCCTACTGTTGGCCGATTCCAAGGGAGTAAGAAGTGTAGGTTTCCCCTCAATATCCACTGGAATATACGGCTATCCGGTGGAAGAGGCATCCCGAATAGCCCTGAAAACCATCCTGGATGTACTTCCACGTCTTAAAAACGTCCGACGGGTTAGGATGGTCCTTTGGGGAGAGGATAGCTACCGTACCTATGTAAAAGCCCTAAAGGAGCTTGTGAAAGAAGTTGAGGAGGTACAGTAGAAAGTTTAGAGCCGTACATTACTACACGCGATTAGGGGGATTGGAGAGCTGCCCCCATATGCATGTTTATACCTTAGAAGTCGTTGGAGATGTGAGAGAGAAGGAGGTCGAAGAGCTGGTTTCTGAGTTGGAAGGAAGTGTGTTGAACGATTCTTCTTACCTTTTGTGGCCCGAACCTACGACCGAGAATCTGGCCATCTCTCTATATAAGTTGATTGAAGGTGCCCACAGGATTAGAGTGAGAGAGGACGATCTTTTGGAAAGCGTTTTCGATGGAGAAAACATTTTTGTGGCAGTTTCACATAAACAAAGAGGACACACCCTCAAAGTCGGGATTAAAGGGGAAATGGACGAACGGGGCTTTGCTGTAGATCTAAAGGCCTTATATGGCGAATGGATCACTTGCAATTCAAAAGATCGGGGGTTTTGAGGGAAAATTCCAGTAGCATTATTCTGGGAAATTGCTATCCTGCTGAAGCGACGGTGACCATAAATCGTCCTTTCGCTCTTGTGGTATGGACGCCGCATATCTTTAATTTTATCCTTGACTGTTCTGCTATCCCATGGAACCTTTCAGCCAACACCAACTTCTATGCAACTACTGTTTCATCCAAAACTTCTATGGACCTCGTTATCGTATCCTCCTGCAGATGGCGTAGCATCTCCACGAGAGCTTCGCTTCCACTCTTCCCCAGCTTCCCCCTCAACGCTTTAGGTACAGTTATTATCGGCATACCTTAATTTTAAGACGGACCTACCCTTTATAGGCTCTTTCAACCTCCTCACCTATCTTATCCAGAGCCTCGGATGGAGTGAAGGAGAATCCTTCCCCAAGCTCCTTGAAGGCTTCGGCGTTGGCAAACTCTTCGGCCACGACCCCACCGAAAGTGAAGTCTATCACCCTCTTACCACCCACGAACGTTGGAAGGGTGATCTCCAAACTCTCTCTTAAGCTGTCAACCGTAAGGTATGGATGTCCGGCGCTCCAACGCACACCGAGCGAGTTTTGGAAGAAGGGATTCTTAACTGGATATACTCCTCCAACCACAGCCAGGGGTTTGAGATCCTCTCTTCTACCCCTTATGTCTCTGTATAGATACTTCGTTGCCTCAATCAAGGTTTTCACTCGCCTTATCTTCTCCTCAATGGGAAGAGAATGGCCGAAATTCTCATCCTCGCCCACCAGATCAAGATCAACGTTTAGGGTGTAGCGATAGTAGGTGTATGCTGTCTCCACGTTAGCGATGTTGGGATCTACGCGCTCACCGGTTTGTTTTTGGAGACGATTGGCGAAACCCATATTGTTCAAGAACTCCTGATCTCCAAAGTAGGGGTCAAGGCCTATGAGATGCGTGAGGCGGGCCACAGCCGGGCGGGTTTTGGCCTTGTTCTTGCCCTCGGTGAGCATATAACCGAAGAGATCCGCCTCCTCGTAGAATTTCTCTTTCAGGGCATTGGGGTCGTACTGGATCACGGCTTTGTCTCCTCCTCCCTCTTTGCGCAGTTTCGCCTCCTCCCACAGGTCGTTATCAAAGAGCCATTGGGTTAGACTGTAGCGTAGGGCCTGCCTGGATGTGAAGGGGAGGGTAGAGCCATCCCCACGATGCACCTTCTTCATCACGGCCACGTTTCCGTAGCCTTCATCGTAATTCATAGGGAAAGCCTTCACTATATACGTGATGGTTAAACCTTTACGCCTCATTCTGTACTACCTCCTTTTCATTTTTGTCCTCTTTCTCACTGGGAGACACGAAACCCGTTAAGAAAGCCAGAGCCTTCTCCTGAAAGGTCAGATGGTCCTCCTCCGTAAGGAGGGAGAAGATGGCGTAAGGAATCTTCTCCTCATACACTACGAAGAGCCGGATGAGCTCGTTGTAAAATTCCTCCTTGCGTCCTCCCCTTATGAGGCCTATGAACCTCTGACCTATACGGCGGCGTTTATCAAGGTCTATCTGAGGGAGCACCTCCTCCCCCATGCTCCGCAGAACCCAGAGCCTCTTGTAAATCTCTTTAACATTCATAGGCTTACCTCCTCTTATTCGTTTGCGTGCCTGATTGGTAAGATGTTCTAAGGTGATCATCCACCACAGGGCAGAGTGTTTTGCTCTACCCTCCAAATAGTCCTTGAAATAGGGAAAAATCAAGCCCTTCAAAGAAGCTCTGTTTAAGAGCCTCTTTATGACCTCCGTTCCCAGATTCATGAAGGTGTTGTTTAGCACGTAGGTGGTATTTAAGGCTTTGGCCATAGCATCCTTTTGGCCGTCTGAGAGACTGTCAAACACCGTGGCCATCCCCTTGTCTATGTTGAAGTAGGTAAGTTTAGGTTTCCCGCCTTGCTTGGAAGGGGTGGGTTTTATCTCAACAAAGAGGACATTTTGAAGGATCCACGAGGACTTCCTCTTCACGGAGGTTATCGCCGCCTTTACGGCCTCTAAGTACAGGTTGGGATCCTGCTCAAAGGTTCCTTTGGATATGGCCTTAAGGGTTTTAGAAAAGGTCTCGTTGGTACGGTAGGTGCTTTCAAGATCAGGCATATGCACGAATATGTGGTCCGTACCTTCAATGTCGCGCAGTTGCCAAGGCTTCCTGTTGAAACCCGCGAAGGAACATAGAAGCATCAGCTGGCAAACCGGACATTTGTGGGGTATGTTCCCATCGTAGAAGTAGTTGCTGAATTTACTCTTACTCACGCCTAAGGGGGCGAAATCCCCCTCGGTGAAGGGGACGTTACCTCTCCAAGCTTTGGGTACGGAGAAGGATTCACCGCAGAAGGTGCAGGTGTAGTCGTCTCCGGTATAGGCCTTCTCTCCACGCAACAGCCCCATGGCGGGCTCAACATAAACTTCATGAAACTTCAAGAGTCTTTTAGGATCCCGACCTTTGGGGTTATTTACCTGCCCCTTGTTGAAGTAGTACGCGCCGAGACGTTTGTATTGGTACGAAAAATATTGAACATTTTCCAGTAGTTCATTGATAGAATCACTGATTTTCTGCAGATATTTCGCAACTTTCTCAACTTTCTTGACGAATTTCTTCAACACCTTCTCGCCAGAGCCACCCGATCCGGATTTGGCCCCCTCTAAAACTTCGTCCAAGCTCCGCGCATCCTTGAAAATCTCCGGAAACTCCCTCCGGGCCTCATCCAAAACGTACTCCTCCACCTCACCCTTAACCCGATCCCTCCAATCCTCAAAGTGCTCCCTCAACCTTTCCACGAAGTCCTTCCAGTCCTTCTCCATGTCCCTGCACTCGCATTCAACCTTTACCTCCGTGAGGCTTTGGCGAAGGCCATCAAGCAGCTCTCTGGCCCTTTGCTTGGCTCTCTCTTCGGCTTTTTCTTCGCTGGACATCGTCTCCTTTATAAGCTTCTCCAAAGGTACCCTAAGATCATTGAGTGGGTCGTTCTTTAAAAAATGCACTGTGGCGTAGGTCCAGTATTGGAGGGCAAAGCATCGTAGATCCCTCTCGTTCAACCCTTCTCTTAACAACCTTTGGAGCTCCTCTTCTCCACAGGCCCAAGCTTTTATCCTTAAAAATCCTACAACTCCAGCATCCCTTATCCATCCTCTTGATTTCAGGAAACGTTTTATCATGCGACGATATTTTAAAGGCGAATTCATAAAAAGTTTCTAATATGTCATTCTTTAAGCGAGAAAGAAAAAGGTTTATAGTGCCGCTCTCCTATAAGGTGCTTGATGAGTTTGTAGCATTCTAAACGAATAACTCTGCTAAGGGAAACCTTCCTGTTCAAGCGCCGGTGTCTTAGAGTGCTTCTAAGGAGTTTGTCGTACTCTCTTAAGAAGATTTCCCGCCCTTTGGAGTTTAAATATGTGAAGTTAAGTTTCTCCTCAAAGTGTTCTTCCCCTATTTGGCCGTTTTGAATGAGACGTAGGATGAGGCGATCCGAGAGGATGGGCTTGAAAATTTCCGCCAGATCCAAGGAGAGGGAGAACCTTCTGTCGGAAGGCTCATGTAAATAGCTGACCGTAGGAAGAAGCTGGGTGTGATAGATCTCCTTTAGAACCGTCGTATATACCAACGAGTTGCCAAACGATATGAGTGCGTTTAACGGATTCTGTGGAGGCCTACGGCTGCGACCTCCAAATTCCCATCCTATTTTGTCTTCAAGCAGTTTATAAAATTTCTTTCGGAACGAAGCTTCTACGGACATAAGTGTGGCTACGTCCCGTGAAGCTTCTATCTCTTGGAGGTAGTCTTTGGGGTCCAAATTTAAAGGTAGCGCACTTAAATTTTTCAACGCTCCCCGTACAAAGGCTTTGGCCAAAAACAATCTCTTATCGGGATCCAGATAATGTTCAACCTGTTTCACAGCGAGAAAACCCGATACGTTCCTTTCTCGCGGATAGAAGCTACCTATGTACCATCCGTAGTAGTTAAAGAAATGCACCACTACACCATGGCGATTTAAAAGGTTGAGTAGTTTGGTATTTACGGAAACCTCACCGAAAACGTACAGAGCTTCTACGTTTTCAACGGGTATGAACTTTCGCCGGTTTTCTCCCTCCAGAACTATGGTGTTCTCTCGCCTCCTTAGAACTCCAGATGATAGGATGTAATAAATCCTACCCATAGCAAAAATCGTAATATGCGCATCGCTTACAATATTTGGCGTTTATAGGCTCCGGAGGTAAGGGTTCCGATAGAACCTTTGAAATACCCTCAAGTATCCGTTCAATCTCCGCTTCATCTTCGGGGCTTAGATGTACTTTATGCACCCGGCGGAGCCTTGGATAGCGTATGAGAGCGTGGAGAACCTTTACGCCTCTCTTTTTGAAGGCCCACATGTAGTATTTAACTTGCAACGCGTGAGCGTCCTCTAAGCTTTTGGATTTCTTGACCTCGTTTATAACGATTCCATTCTTTAAGGTTATGAAATCCACCTTTATCCGATCTGGAACAATCTCCTCCTCTTTACGATACCTTTTATAAGAGAGTGCATCCAAAAGTCTCCCTATGGCCACATCTTCACTCTCCTTTTCGTACATCAATCCCTTGGAAAAGAGCCACAGCTTCCGTTTGCACACTCGGTAGTAAGACACTTGAACGCCCGTATAGACAATTTCGTCCGTCATATTATGTTGTCTATCGGATCCTTTACATGCGTTAGAATCTGCCTTTGGTAGCGGGTGCGGGAGTCAAATATGTACAGGATTATGCTATCTCTGGAACGATCCGCTTGGGCTAAAACTTCCGCTTTAAGTTTCTCAAGATTGGAGGCGGTTATTTCTCCTTCAAATACCGATTTTTGAACGTGGGTAAGGTAGCGTCGTACGATTTTGCGTATGCGGGTTAGCCTTTGTTGATCTTTTGAATCTTCCGTTGCCACATCATAAACCAATATAACCCACATACGTTGAAAAAATTTTAAGGGTGAAAATTAAAGTTTGCAACCTCGCTTTTTCGGTAAAGTGGCGAAGCCTTCGGGATAGGCAGGCAGAGTAGAACGAGAACAGATGGCCGCCAAAGGGCAACGGGGCGACGGGAGGGAGGGAAGACCCCAGTGTATAGCTGG
>JAADCS010000033.1 GCA_013154295.1 Thermotogae bacterium | reverse complement strand
TGGGTGAAAGGGTGGTAGTACAGCCGGACATAGTCTTCATAGCGAAGGAGAACCTGAAGAACGTTAAGGGAGGGAGGCTCTTCGGTGCTCCTGACTTGGTCGTAGAGATAGTCTCACCCCAGACTGTCAGGAGGGATACTTTCGTGAAGAAGAGGCTGTATGCGGAGGCTGGGGTCAAGGAGTACTGGATAGTCTATCCCGAAGAGAGGGCTATTGAGGTATGGGTTTTGAAGGATGGGGAGTATGAGCTTCATAGCGTGGCGGAGGGAGAGGGGAAAGTCAAGAGCGAGGTTCTGAAGGGATTAGAGGTGGAGGTAAAGGATGTGTTTGATAAGATATAGAGCCGCTGTATATCCGCTAACCTATCTCCTGTAATCTATATAGGTTGTAGTACTTTCCCTTACGTTTCATCAACTCCTCATGGCTTCCTTCTTCCACAACCCTGCCTTCTTCAAGCACTACTATACGTTGGGCCAGCCGAGCCGTAGCCAAACGATGGGCCACGATTAGCAAAGTTCTGTTCTGAAACTTTTCTATCAACGTTCTTTGAAGTTTTAGCTCGGTCAGTGGATCTATATTGCTCGTAGCCTCATCGAATACGATTATGGGTCTGTTAAAGGCTAATGCCCTGGCTATCGCTATCAGCTGTCTTTCACCGGCCGAAAGGCTGCTGTAACCCTTATCCAGTAAGTATAAAGCATCCAGATCCTGCAAAATCTTTTTGTAATTGAGATCGTATCCCAAGGTTATGTTCGTCGGAATACTATCGGAAAAGACCGTCAGATCTTGCATGACGGGAGCGAACAGTTGTCTGAGAGCCAGGGGATCCCACCGATCGGTGGGAATGTTACAAATTTTAACCTTACCTTCAGTGGGAAAATAAAACCCAAAGATCAAGTTCAAAATAGTTGTTTTACCTGCTCCGGTCCTTCCCACGAAAGCCACCCTTTCACCTCTTCTTATCTTAAAAGATACACTCTTCAAAGCCCATCTCTTGCTGTCGTAGGAGTGATGTACGTTTTCAAACTCTATCAAAACTTTCGTGTCACACTCTCCAACGTATGCGTTCTTTCTTTTCCTCTCGCTTGGATTGTTCAGAAACTCTTTGACCTTCTCATACCCGGCTACCGACGACTGTATGGTTTGGATTCTTTGGGCAAACTCCTGAACCGGCTTAAACAGGATATCGAGATAACTTAAAAAAGCCACCAACCCACCAAAACTCAGCTCCCCACGAAGTATCCCGCTGGCGGCGTACCAGATCACTACTCCCACGGCCACATAGCTTATAAAATTTATAGCAGGTCTAAAAATCCCAGCTATATATACTACACTCATATAGGCTCTGTACAGGTAGTCGTTTATCTCTGCAAAACGTCTCCTAACTAAATCGTAGGCCAGAAGATTCTGAATGGTTCGTAGCCCCCAAATACTCTCCTGTATGAAGGCGTTCAGATGGGCTATACCGTTTCTAACCCTCCTCCAGGATTTAGCAAAAAGACCGGCAAAGATATAGGATAGCATTAGGATTATTGGTAGCAAAACAAAAACCAGCAACGTAAGTTTTATACTTATAGCAAACATCAAAATGAGAGCAGCTAAAAACATGAGGGAGTTTTGGAGGATGTTCAGAAAACCCCCTGTGAATGTTTCAACTATAGAGTTTATGTCGTTGGTTAGACGGGTTATGATAACTCCCAGGGGGGTACGGTCGTAGAAACTGACAGGAAGTCTTAAGGCATGTGAAAATGTACGTATCCTTAGGTCGTTGGCTATCCTATGGCCGACGAAGTTACTCAAAAAAACAAAGAGAAAGTTAAACATGAAACGAAGAACAAGTAGCCCGATGAAAATGAAAAATATCCTTTGAATAGCGCGAAGATCCTCAAGGCGAAGTTTTCTTATTTCAGCCGGTGATCTTTTAAAGAGATCTTCGGGCTTCATAAAACCTTCGGATGTTTTGAAGAATCTCTCCGGTTTTAGCCGTTTCTCTACCTCCCAACGGGAAATCTTGGTCACATCAACCATACGACCACTTCCCCGCTCTGGGGCGTACTTAGGAACGACGTAGTTATCTATGGCGTGCTTAACGACCTGTGGTATGCTAACTTCAACGGTAGCTGCACCCACGAGGCTTAAAAACGCCAGCGAAAAAGGAAACCAGTAAGGTTTCGCCAATGAAAAAAGTTCGCGTACCACCTTCAGGTACTCCCAACCTATCAATCTATTATTCTAAGCGTGGTGGGTTCCCTACCTTATACTATCGGCTATGCGGCTTAAAGATAAGAGGATCCTGATCGTAGGGGCAGGTAGCGGTGTTGGAAGAGCCAGTTCTTATCTTATGGCTAAAGAGGGAGCAAAACTCTTTTTGGTCTCAAGGTCCGAAAAGGCTTACGAGACGGCCCAATTTTTGAAGTCTAAAGGGCATGAAGTATCCTCCACGAGTGCCGACGCCTCCGATAGACCCGATGTGAAGCGCTTTATAACCGAAGCCAGGGAATTTTTGGGTGACATAGATGTGGTTTTCATAAACGCCGGTTATTGGGCCGGTGGTCCGCTGGAGAACATGGAGGAGGACGACATACGGGCCTTGATTGAAGGTAATCTGGTAACGCACATTTACACCGCCCACGAGATTCTACCTTACTTCGTTGAAAAGCGGAAGGGAGTTCTTATCCACACCGCGGCCGTATATGGACCGTTCGGTGTGGCATCGCACGCTGCTGTGTATAATGCCACCAAGTCAGGTGTGGTGGCTCTCGTAAAGTCCATAGCCCGTGACTACGCCAAGTTCAACGTTAGAGCAAATGCCATCTGTCCCAACGGTCTTTCCCATCGTCTCTATTCTTCATACGAGGACTTTCGTACGGAAGCCTCCACCCTCCGTAGAGGTTGGCCAGAGGACGTGGCCTACCTGTCGGTATATCTGGCCAGTGATGAATCGTGGTGGATGAACGGTTCAGCGGTGGTGATAGATGGCGGATGGTCCGTAAGAGCGCGCGAATGACAAAAGTACTGTTTGCAGATACCTCCCTTTTATGGGAGTTCTCCTATGGAAAAACCCATCCTTTCAACCTAAGAAGACTCAAAGTAACGCAGTCCCTTCAGAAAGCTAAAGGTCTCCTCCAAAAAACCCATCTACTTCATCCCAAGGAGGCACCGGAGGATCTTTTACTCCAGTTCCACACGGCCGACTATCTACGGGTCTTAAAAGAGGCGGATTCGGGAGTCTTTAGAAACTACATGTTTGTCTACGGATTGGGAAGTGGCGATAACCCAATCTTCCCCGGAGTATATCGCTATTCACGGTTGGTGGTGGGAGCCTCTTATGAGGCAGCTGTAAGGGTAGCAAGAGGAGAATTTCGCAGAGCCTTCAACATGGCTGGAGGTCTGCATCATGCTATGCCTGATAGGGCATCGGGTTTTTGCTACCTTAACGATCCCGTCTTTGCCATCTTGGGTTTTCTGGATCGTTACGAACGGATTCTTTACCTGGACGTGGATGGACATCATGGCGATGGAGTACAGATGGCCTTCTGGCGTGATAGTCGTGTTCTTACGATGAGTCTTCATGAAAGTGGAAAATTTCTCTTTCCTGGAACTGGATACGAAGATGAGATGGGAGAGGGAAAAGGTTACGGTTACGCTCTCAACATCCCCTTTCCACCGGGAGCCGGGGATGATGCCTACCACATGGCCCTTGAGAGGGTGGTATTTCCGGCCATCGAGCGGTTTTCTCCCCAGGTGGTGGTGTCACAGTTGGGAGCCGACGCACTACGAAATGATCCTCTCACCCATTGGAGGCTAACCACAAACTCTTACTTAAAGGTTCTCCATTTTTTAAACGACCTAAGTGTGCCGTGGGTGGCCCTCGGTGGTGGGGGATACAACCTGAAGAACGTGGCAAAACTTTGGACACTAACTCTAACCGTCCTTTTGGAGGAACCTATAGATCTAACCGTCCCGAACGAATGGAAAGAGGCTTGGAACATGGAGCTTACGACCCTACATGATGCTGAAAGAACGGTATCTTCTCCAGGAGTTTTAGAAGAGGTGAGAAGAGTGATAGATTTTCTAAGGAGTAAGCATCCTTTACTTTCGGACCATCCTTAAAATTAAATCGTGCTTCGGTATCTTCCGCTCCTTCTCTTAACGGGTTGTGCTACCACTGAAAGTTTGAAGGAAAATGAGGTAGAATACGCCATATCACCCCAGTTCAAACCCTTCAAAATAGAGATTTTAGCCGTAGTGCCGGAGATGGGGATAAGTGATACGACTGATAGCCTCCTCCTGGAGGTGGGAGGAAGAGTTTCCAGTAAGTTCTATGATGCACTGGTTACCCATCTCATGAAGGTCCCCAGCTTTGACTTAGTTGATCGCAAAGATCTGGATCCCGTATTGGAGGAGCTGGAGTTTTCCCACTCTCCGTTCGCTCTTAGGGCAGAAGCTCCCAAGTTAGGCAAGCTCCTTGGGGCGGATTTGGTGGCATACTTCACACTTTTGGAGGTTGAGAGGATAGTTTATCCCTTAGGAGAGAGTGAGGTGGGTTGGCGATACAGGATAACAGGATCCCTCAAGATAATAGATGTGACAAGTGGAAGACTCCTCTATCAGGCGACCGCCACAGCTTCCGGGACAGGTGCGGAAGAGACTCTGTACGAGGTGATAAGAAGATGCGTTTCTCCCCTGATGGAACTATCTAAGGGCAACCCTTAGACGGACCACGAAGCGATTTTCACCGTTGGATGCCTCCACACCTACGAAGTAAAGACCACGCCATAACCCATCCGTATCCACAGTGACCTGTCCTAATCTCCCCAAATTCTCAAACTCTTCTCTCTTTACCAGCCTTCCTAAATCATCGTATAAGGAAATTCTGAGCCTTTTGGCCTCGAAAGGTAGCGAAAAGGCTAAAACCAAGGGATCCCCCACCGCTAATATTTCCCTCTTTAAAGATACACCAGAGGAAGGGGGAGAAGTAGTCAAGCTGTTTTCTCTGGCCGGCGTACCACCGGAGGGATCTATGCATGTTCCCCAGTTATTGGGGTCATCCGATGGGGCATAGGGAGAAACCCTTTCAAGGGATACGTTGTAATTGCCACCCCAAGACGAGGAATATCGCAAACTGTCTAGTTTCTCCCCCCTTTCTCGTAGTATAAGATGGTCGTAAGTGTCGTTTAGGCGGGGCATCCTGTCCAGTTTCAAAAAGGGAACGCCTGGAAAGAGGTGGGTGAAGTTGCTGTCGGAGGTTATCACCGAGTAACCTCCAACCGGTATATTAAGGTTGAAGCTATCCGAGGAACTACTCCCATCCTCCAAGGTGACTCCGACCACGGTCAGAGGCCATGAGCCGGCATTATGCAGCTCAACCCACTCAATCCCCTTGTAGTTGAACTCGTTAATAACCAAGGTAGGGGATCCAACCACAAAATGTAAAAAGGCCCCGTTGTTAAGGGTGTCGCAGTCGGAAGAGTCGGAGATAAGCGCCACCTCATTGGTGCCTCGTGGGGTATCGGTGTACGTAAAGGTCAGCACCCTTCCGGAGTCAGGTTCTAAGGTTAGGATTACCGTGGAATCCTCCTCACCGTTGAAGAACACTCTACCGGCGAAGGTGGCTGAGCGTATCCCATCGTTTCTCACGTAAAACTCCAATGCATAACCGTCAGACAAACGTTCAACGGTCACCGGCAGGATGGTGAATTCGTATGAGCATGACACCGAATTCCCATAGCCTAAAGTGTGGCCTGATGGGGCTCTACTGATGAGAAACCGATTCAAAGTTGGTGATTTTCTTTCGGCGGAACGACCATCTCCCGTTCTGGGAAACCCTCCAACCGCATCCGCCGTATCGCCCGTGCCATTCATCAGAAATAGGGAATCTCCTTGAGATAGACCGTTTCCTAAAGAGGCATCGGGGACGGACATGAGAATAGTACCGGAAGGAAAGGAGTATGGCATGGGGTCCGGTGATGAAGGGTTGGCGTAATCCCGGTCAAGTATCACCCCAAAACCTCCAGGCGGGATGCACACATCCAGGACACAATCCGGACATGAAGATAGAACCGCTGAATCCGGGAAGGGGATTATCTCATCCGCATCGTATCTATCCGACAAGCTCCAACCATCCAAACAGATCTCGTTTAGAGTATCCTCGTTGTAAAGCTCTACGGCTTCGTTGTATAATCCGGCCGAAGATTCCGTTCCCAAGGGATCATACATAACCTCGTTTATCACTACACTGACCAGCAGAAGGAACATCGGGTAATATTTTAAAGGGGCGGCAATTGGTGGATAGAGGGATTAACTGAGGCGTTTGGATAAAGGGTTTTGGCGCTCAATCCAATTTCACCCATAAAATCTTAGTGTTATGAGGAACGTATTCTCATTTTCGCACAGTAAAAGGTTGGATAGCTGGGCAGAATCCATCGGTATAACCGGTGAAACGTTGATGGAAATCGCTGCGGCTGGAATTTTTGCCCATTTGATTGAGGAGGTGGGTTCCTTGAAGGGAAGGAAGGTGGTAGTAGTCGCAGGTAAAGGTAATAACGGTGGAGATGGGGTCGCCTGTGGTCGTAGATGCGCTCTTTCCGGTGCCGAAGTTAAGATTTACCTTCCCGAAGGGGAACTATCTCCTCTCCTTCGGAAACAGTTGGAGATGTTCGATCGCTTTTCTTTAGGAGAAATTAAGGGTTACGATGATCCATCCTTTGCCTTGGATCTCGCGACCGCTGACGTAGTCGTAGACGCCATCTTTGGGGTGGGCTTTAATGGAGAGGTCACAGATCCTTATTCCCATGTGATAGAACTTATAAACACTTACTCCGACTTCGTCTTAAGTGTAGATGTACCTTCCGGTGTAGATGAAAACGGGAAGGTGGGTGGTCCAGCTGTTAAAGCGAACCTCACGGTCTGTCTGGGAGCGATTAAGACTTCCGTTCTACTATTTCCTGGTAGAAGGTTTGCGGGTGAGGTTAAAGTGGTCGATTTTGGAATACCCTTAGGTGGGGACTTCGGAGCTTACAGACTGTACGAGGATGAAGATATAAGGAGTATGTTACCTGAACGTTTGGGTAACGAGAACAAGGGTTCCTTCGGTAGGGTCGCCATATTCGCCGGTTCCTATCAGTACCCAGGTACGGTGTATTTAACGGCCGTCGGTGCCCTTAGAAGTGGGGTAGGATTGGTCTATAGCGTCGTTCCTAAGAGTTTAAAACACGTGGTCAACTCTCCTCCCCCTCTCCCTGATGTGATAATGGTAGATGTACCCGATAGGAGAGGTCATTTCATACGGGAAAACGTGGAGTATGTTGAAAGGGCCAAGATGAAGTTCGATGCCTACGTGGTAGGGCCGGGTATAACACGTTTTCCCGCCGTACTGGAGTTCGTTTCTACCCTCTTAAAGACTTTTCCTCATCTTCCCGGAGTAATTGATGCAGATGCCCTATTTACTTTTAAGAACAAACCCCTCCCCGACAATTCCAAGCTGGTGCTTACCCCCCATCCTGGAGAACTGGGAAGTATAACTGGCAAATCTCCAAGGACCATAGATGAGGAACGTATCACCATAGCCCGACGTATATCCACCACGTTTCCCGGTGTTCTCGTTCTGAAAGGGGCGCCCACCGTCATAGCCTACAGGGGGCAGGTGGTGATAAATCCCACCGGTAATACCACCCTAGCCAGAGGAGGAAGCGGCGACTTACTTTCAGGTCTTATAGGGGGCCTTTTAGCCCAAGGAATGGACCCCTTTGAGGCAGCCATAGCCGGGGCGTATATCCATGGAAAGGCTGCAGAACTGATGCCAAGCGAAAGACCTTACAGGGTTATAGAGGTGGGGAGTGCCCTTGCTGCCGCCTTGACCCTCATAGAGAAGGGAGAGGTGCCTTTCATAGACGTAGCAAGCCGATGATAGCTACACCCAAGCCAGCCACTCCCTGGGTGTAAGTGGTATAGGCCACCAGACGGTAAAGATCGAACAACCGGCGTTTCAATTGAGGATTTTGGGGTTTATCTTTGATAAGTAAGAGAAGCCGTCGTATTCGCCGTCGTAGTATCTCGGCGATAAGAAGAGAGACCAGAACTACGAGTGAAAGGGTAAAAGCCGCAAATTCCTGCGATATGAGAAAGAGAACCGTTGATAAGGTACATAGAACCATACCCCAAATATGAAACCTATCCTGGACGTTCAAAGCGAACTTACCCAAGGAATCTCGCGTGAGCGTTTGGCTGGCTATAGGAACCACTACGAAAACGTGGAACAGGAGTATTCCGGTCCAGGCTCCCATTAAGAAAAAAGCCAAACTTGAAGCATCAAACCTTTGCATCGGAGTAATCACTGATTCTTAACCTCTTCTTTTCACCCGTTAGCTTGGCCCTCTCACCCACGAAGGAACCCTCAAGGACTATTTCCTTTACGTGTGCGTTGGGAAGTATAATGCTATCCCTGATCACGGAGTCTTCTATAACACTTCCCTCATCTATATGCACGTTGGGGCCTATCACACTCCTACGTACGGTGGCGGAGTCGGATACATAGACCGGGGGTATGAAAACCACGTCTTCCCTACGTTTAAAGTGAGTGTTCCATTCAAGGAGTCGTCTTTGAGAGATTAGGGTTTGGTCTAAGGTTCCACAGTCCAACCATTCGTCTATCTCCACCGCTCTGACCTTCCAACCCCTTTCTATCATCTCCTTGAGAGCGTCGGTTAATTGGTACTCACCTCTCGTTTTTATGTCGTTCTTTAGAATATAGCGTAGAGAGTCGTAAAGGAGTGGCACATCGGTGAAATAGTATATGCCCACTATGGCCAGGTTGGAGGGAGGCGTCTCTGGTTTTTCTATCAAATCCGCAACGTACCCGTCGACCAACCTTACAACTCCGAACCTCCGTGGATCTTTTACCTCCTTCACTCCTATGAAATCACCTCTCTCTACGGCTTTTGAGAGGTCCATCCGAAACGGAGTATCGCCAAGAACTATCAGAAGGGGTGTATCTTTTCGCACTTTATCCTCGGTTAAACTTACGGCATATCCAAGACCCAACATTTCCTCATTACGTTGTACCACATAATCAACATTATATCCCAAGGATCGGACGTAGGCAGGTATATCCAAGCCGTTTTCACCAACTACCAGTACGATCCTATCGGCCAAATTACCTATCTGGTCCAAAATATGACCTATTATGGGTTTGCCGGCTACAGGTATCATGGATTTGGCCCTCGTGAGGGAAAGAGGACGCATGCGCGTGGCGAAACCGGCTGCAGGTATCACTACTTGCATAGAAGGTATTTTACCGCCGAGCACGGTGCTATCTCTAATGGGGTCTTTAAAGTTGGGACAAAGAAGATCTATCTTCATGGGGTAACCCTCGGTCCTTAGAAGGGATATAGTACCGTTTTGTGATAGCACCTTTAAAAGGGATATATACTTTCATAGAATGCTATAAAATTTCCCTTAAAAATGTGTGTGATGTTTCAAGGCAGCGATCTGACGTAGGTAGTAGGAGGCGCGCTTGAAGGTGGGAAGGGGACGTTTCCAAGCGTTGAGGGAAAGAAGTAACGGAACAGAGGGTATGAGTTTTGGAAGGGAAAAAGCCCCGTCGGTCTTTTTGAAGACGGCTTCTTCTAACGCTAGCCCTTTCCTTCCTTAAGACCCATGGTTTCACTGTGAGGGTAAATGGCCGCAGAGTGATACCACTATAGATGGATTACATAAAAGAACAACTTAGATGAGTGCTTCTCCTTTAAACTTACAGTATGGACAGACCTGAAGCCTTGAAACTCCTTCGCCGACACGTAAGGTATCCCAATTTGGTGAAGCACATGATAGCTGTGGGTGGGATAATGCGCAGGCTCGCCCGACACTTCGGTGAGGACGAACGACGCTGGGAGTTGGCTGGCCTTTTGCATGATATAGACTACGAGTATACCAAGGAGAACCCAGAGAGACACCCAGAGATGGGAGTGAAGATCTTACGGGAGTACGGCTTCAACGACGAGGAGGTGCTGCATGCCATCCTTGCCCATAACGAGAAAACACCCCTTGAAACCCTGATGGACAAGAGCCTGTATGTTGCAGACCCTACCAGCGGCTTCATAGTGGCCGCTGCTCTCATAAAGCCCGAAAAGAACCTGGATGCTATAGACGTACCTTTTCTGTTGAGAAGGTTTAAGGAAAAGGGATTTGCAAGGGGGGCCAGCCGTGAGCAGATGGGAATGTGTGAGCCTCTCCTGGGTTTAAGACTTGAGCAGTTCTTCACTTTGGCCCTTGAAGGAATGAGGGAGGTTAGGGAGGAGTTGGGTCTTTAGAACCCTGTGCGATCACCTTTCCACACCGCTGAATCCCAGAGGGTAGAATTCTCACCTATGAACGTACCTTCAGACCTTGAGATAGCCCAGAGGGTCACTCCAAAGCCCATAGACGAAATAGCCAGGTTTATGGGCATAGACCCACAAAAGATAGAAAAGTACGGTAACTACAAGGCTAAACTTCCCCTCTCCCTGTTGGAGGAAAAACACCGAGGGAAACTCGTTCTGGTAACGGCCATGAATCCCACACCCATGGGTGAGGGGAAGACCACCGTATCCATAGGTCTGTCCATGGCTTTAAACCGGAGAAAGAAAAAATCGGTAGTAGCTCTACGGGAGCCTTCGCTCGGACCGGTGTTCGGTGTGAAAGGTGGAGCCACCGGAGGGGGTTTCGCCCAGGTCATACCCATGGAGGACATAAACCTTCACTTTACGGGGGACTTCCACGCCGTAGCTTCCGCCCACAACCTCCTATCAGCTATGATAGACAACCACGCCCACCATCGTCTTGAACCTCAGCTGGATCTGCGCACTATCCTATGGCCCCGGACTGTAGATATGAACGACCGCGCTCTACGGGGTGTAGTCGTAGGTCTGGGGGGTAGGAGTAACGGTTTCCCGCGGGAGGACTCCTTCGTGATAGTTCCTGCTTCCGAGGTCATGGCTATACTGGGCCTCTCTCTTTCCTATTCGGATCTCAAGCGGCGACTTGGGAACGTTCTAGTTGGATTCACACCGTTCAAGGAGCCGGTGTTCGCTAAAGATATAAAGGCAGAGGGTGCCATGGCCGTCCTTCTCAGGGACGCTCTCAAGCCCAACCTGGTGCAGACGCTTGAGCATACCCCCGCTCTGATACACACAGGGCCTTTCGCCAACATAGCCCATGGTACCAACTCCATAGTTAGCACTCTGATGGCCTTAGCCTACTCCGAGGTGGCCGTGGTGGAGGCAGGTTTCGGGGCGGACTTGGGAGCCGAGAAGTTCTTGGATCTGGTGGCGCCTACGGGGGGGTTCAAACCGTCGGTCGCGGTCATTGTGGCTACTGTCCGTGCCTTGAAATACCACGGAGGGGTCTCAAAGAGGGATGTGAAGCTTCCTAACCCCGACGCCGTTGTCAAAGGTTTTCCCAACCTCCAGAAGCACATAGAGAACATGCAGAAGTATGGACTCCCTGTCGTCGTGGCCGTAAATCGTTTTGCAAACGACACCGAAGATGAACTTAGGGTTTTAGAGGAGCTTTTGGATAGGGAGAAAGTCAGGTACGCTGCCGTCGAGGTATGGGCTAAGGGATCGGAAGGCGGATTGGGACTGGCCGATGCAGTTTTGGAAGCTCTACAGGAGAAGACTGACTACAGGCCCATCTACGATTGGGACATGCCCATAAAGGATAAGATCGAGAGGATAGCCCGCGAGATCTACGGAGCCGATGGCGTCCTCTACTATCCGAAGGCGGAAAGAGATATAAAGCGCTATGAGAAGTTAGGGTATGGTTCCCTCCCTATATGTATGGCCAAGACCCAGTACTCACTATCCGACGACCCAAAAAAGCTTGGACGTCCCAAGGGGTTCAAGATAACCGTGCGGGAGGTCAGGCTTCTCTCCGGAGCCGGCTTTCTGGTGCCCATAACGGGCGATATTATGACCATGCCAGGCCTACCGAAGGAGCCGGCGGCCGTGCGTATGGACTTGGATGAGAAGGGTAGGATATACGGCCTTTTTTAAAATGAAGGGGGGCATATGCCCCCCTTCTGAACTTAACGGGTTAGCATAAACCTAAGGGTGTGTGTCTTTTTGCCTATTCTTAACTTGACGTTGTAAGTACCGGCGGGTAGGTCGGGTAGCTGCAAAACGTGTTTATTAGCAGGCAGATAACCGGCCGTTATGTGTTTTCAGTAGTTGCGCACTTTCGTGCCGCAAGTTTAGTAATTGAGTAATTTAATATTGAACAAGGATAAAACAGGGATCACAAAAAGCCCCTAC